>CAZCNI010000073.1:0-7608 GCA_964499765.1 uncultured Polyangiaceae bacterium | reverse complement strand
ATCGGGGGGCCGATGTTAGGAACCTTGGGTGCGGCCCTTTGCGAGCTGGTCTTTCTCGTTACGGGCAACCCGCTTTTTAGTGCCCTCGCCTATACCGGGTTTTTCTCAATCTGTTCAATCTTGCCCCGGTTGGCTTTCTCGATGGCGGCCGCATTGTAACCGCCCTTTCTCCTTGGTTGTGGCTCGTCGGATTCGTGATTTTGCTCGCCCTCACGATCATGCATCCCAATTTCATGCTCATCCTCATATTGGTGTTTTCCGTTCCGCGCCTGCTGTCGCTCTTCAAACGCAAGAGCAAGGAACAGCGTCGCTATTTCGAGGTGACCGTTGCGCAACGCTGGTCCATGGCGCTCATGTACTTCGGTCTCATCGTGTTGTTGGTACTCGGCATGAATCTGAGCCAGATCCCGCACGAAACGCTGCTGAGCTTTTCCTGAACTAGGTCTCTTCCGCCATTTCCGACCAGGAAGAAACTCAGCAGCTTTTTATGATTCACTAGGACGGAAGATCGGAAGATGGTCCTCCGACGACGCAAAGGAGTGGTCGAAGGACCATGACGCAGCGGATTGGTGGTTCTTCGACCATTCCTCGGCGTCATCGAAGGACCACCATTCCTCGGCGTCATCGGATATTTTTGAGATCAAATCCTTCCGCCCTGTGCAATCCAAATGAGGGTAACCAACAGACCGAGTCTCACCCAACGTTGGTGGGTTGGTATTACTTAATCCCGTAGGCTTCGAGGCGACGGTAGAAGGTGCGGCGAGGGATCCCGGCGAGCTTGGCGGCTTTGACCTTGTTGTGTTCACAGGCTTTGAGCGCATCGAGTATTCGCTGCTTCTCATCCGTGGCTTGCTGCTGCTGGCGCGTGGTCAACGTACGTTCAGCCGGGTTGCGTGACTGCTGGCTTTTTGGAGCGCGGATTGCGCCTTTCCAGTCACTCGTCGTACCGTCGTCAACCTCGGGGACTTCAATTGCGCCGTGATACACGTTGGACGAGACAGAAAGCTCGAAATCTTGGGGTCCCAACTCGTCCGCGTCGGACATGATCCATGCGTTGAGCAACACATGTTCCAGCTCGCGTACGTTGCCGCGCCAAGGTTGCGCCATCAGCAGTCGAAGCGCTTCCCGCGCAACCGACTTCTTTTCTTGATGGAACCTCGCCGAGAATAGCCCAAAGAAGTGATTGACGAGCTGGGGAATGTCCTCGCGATGTTCCCGCAAGGGTGGGATATGTACCTCGACCACGTGAATACGGTAGTACAGGTCCTCGCGGAAGCTGCCGGTGGCCACGAGCTCTTCGAGATTGCGGTGCGTTGCACAGATGACGCGCACGTCCACCGGCTCTTCGCGGCGGCCGCCCACGGGTCGCACCGTCTTCGATTGAAGCACGCGTAGCAGGCCAGCCTGCATTTTCGACGGCATCTCGCCGATCTCATCGAGCAAGATCGTGCCGCCTTGCCCTTCTCGGAATAGGCCAGCCCGATCCCGATCGGCACCGGTAAATGCGCCGCGCACGCTGCCAAATAGCTCACTCTCCAGCAGGTTCTCTGGAATTGCTCCGCAATTGACCCCCACGAAGGGTCCACGGTTGCGGTCGGAGGCCGCGTGGATTGCCCTGGCCACCATCTCCTTGCCCGTGCCGCTCTCGCCAGTAACGAGCACACCCACGTCGGCGGACTTCACGCGATCGATCACTGCGTAAACACGCCGCATGGGTTCACTGGTGCCCACGAGTCCGTGATAGCCAAAATGACTGTAAAGAGTCTGACGCGTCTGTTGCAGTTGACGTCGCGTGCGCACCAGCTGCTGGGTTCGGCTTCCTAGTAGCTCCTCGAGTCGCACCTGGGCTTCGTGCAGTTTGCGGTTGCTTTCTTTGAGTTCTTCGGCTCGATCGTGGTTCTCTTTGATCAGGCGAGCTCCGTGCAGAGCAATCGCTGCTTGGTCCGCGAACGCCTGCAGCATCGGCAATTCGGACTGAAAGCGGCTGCCGCGGCGGATGCGCGTCTCAAGGTAGAGTGCACCGATCGTCGGCCCATGTCCGGCACGAATCGGAACGCAGGCCACCGATTGCACCATCAGGTCGTGAACGCTCGCCCACCCCGACATTCGTTGGTCGTCTTTTGCGCTGAGCGTGACAACAGGTTGGCCGCTGCTGATGGCAGTCTCGGCAATGGACGTCGAAAAGCGCAGGCGTTGCTCATCGGTCGTGCTAGCTCGTGAGCTTTGCACGTTCAACTTGCCGTTGGCGTCGCGCAGCAGGATCAGCCCCAGCTCCGCCCCCGAGAGGCGAATGGCGTGTTCGATGATGCGATCGGTCAAGTAATCGAGCCGCAGATCGGATGCGAGCTCAGCGTTGATTTCGAGAATCTTGGCCAATCGTTGGTCAATCGGACTCGAGAGCCAGGTGGAAATGCTGCCAGTCATTTCCGACGCTGAAAAAGGCGCGGCGATTCCGTTAGCGGTCGCGTCGGGGAGATGAACCTGTGAGACTGCCGCACGCAATTGACGTCGCCGGGTGTCGTTCCAATACACCTCGCGCAGGTCACGGGGCAAAGTGGAGGCCATGGTTTCGAGCAGCGCCAGCGCGCTTTCACGATGCTGCCGCGCGCGCAGCAGCCCGCCCGCTGACTGCTCGAGATCTGCGTGCGCCTCGAGCGCTCGCCACAACCACTCTTTGTGCCCGCTTGCACGTGCATCCGATTCCGCCTGCTCGATGGCATGGCGGGCCGTGGCCTCGATGCCGGCAACGAGCGCAACTCGGCCCTCCGCAAGAGAGAACAGCGCCCGGTGGGCGCTCGTGCTCCCCATTTGGTCACGCAGGGCCTCGAGCCGTGCCCGCAACTGAGCCAGGTCGGGCTGCTCGACCCGCGCTGCGGCCAAGATGGACTCCAACTGAGCTTCTGCTGCGTCGAGGTCACGCCCAAGCGTTTGATAGGCGGCGGCGCTCGCTGCAAATAGGCGTTCGGCGTCACTCGGTTGCCCCATGCGTAGGGCCAGTTCCGCTTGAAGACCCATGCGCTGCGCATCTTGCGCGGGCTGCAGAGAATCGTGATCGGCTTCGAGTGTCTGCAGGCGCGCGCGTGCGCGCGCCAGGCGACCCAAGAATAGATCGAGATTGGCAAGGTTGAGCAAGGCGTGGCGCACGGTTGCGCGTCGCCCTGAGCGCTCGCCACCGTCTACGGCGGCTTCGAAGTGCTCAATGGCACCGGCGATATCACCGCGCATCTTGAGCAGACCTGCCAGGTTAAGCTCAGCGTTTGCTAGCAGGCTTGCATCCGCGCAATCCTCACCCGCATTGATCGCCTCGTTGTAATGTGTGTAGGCTGCGTCGAGTTCGTTGCTCCGCTGCGCAACGAAACCAAGTGCCGCCTGGGCCAGCCCAAGAACGCGCTTTGACCCAAGTGCCTCCGCCAGCTGCAGTGCTTGGGTCAATGCGGCGCGTGCCGCATCGGGCTTTCCCAAGTAGCACTCGGCAAGTCCACATTGAATGAGCGCCTCGGCGCGCATGGACTCGTCACAGGCACCCACTTGCAGCGCGGCATCGAGCGCTGCGGCATAGTCACCAACGCCCAAACAGGCCCTGGCCCAGTGTAGCCACACTTCGGGCGTTGCGGCTTGCGCTCCGGCATTGCTCTGCTCCGCATACGGTCGCAACGCCTCGAGCGCTCGTTGCGGCTCGCCAAGACCGAGCTTTAGTCGTGCCTGTGCCACTGCAATGGCTTGATTCTGGCCCTCTTTGGCTGCTAGCTGTTCGAGCAAAGGCGCTGCGTCTTTATACCGACCTTTGTCGAGCAAAACGCGGACGGCCTCGATGCTGCACGTGCTTTTGGCGCCGGCGATACTCGCGGGCACCTCGGCCAATTGCAGTACGTCGTCCACGTTCGTAAGCGTGCCATCGGCAATCCGTGCCACCCATTGACGGAGCGCACCCGGTCGGCATTTCGAGTCATCCAAGAGCTTTTCCAGCGCATTGTCGGTGAGCGACGGCACGGCGCGCCGCAGCAGTTCAGCGGCGAAAGGTCGTGCGATCGGTGGTACCTCGAATGCAAGGTCAGGTGTTGTCTCTCCCAGGGATCCAACGGTAACCAGGCGCGCCCCGGCGGCCACTCGCTGTTGTAACGCGTGGCGCTCCTGCTCGGTAAGTTGCTGGGCATCATCGACCAACACGTACGCTTCACGACCACCGAGTGCTTGAGCAAGCTCCGACTCAAAAGCTCGAATGTCTGCGCGCAGCTCCGCATCGATATACGCCAGGTGCTTGCCGGCAACGCCGAGCGACCACGCAAGCCTACGCAGCAGCACCGTACGTCCAGAGCCCGTTTGGCCCTGGATGCATAGATTCTGGCCCGTGCCGAGTGCCAGCGTGCGCGCCAGCAATTGCGCGGAAGGCCCGTCGATACCAACGATGGGCCACGGCAAGGCGCTGGGCTTAGCGCCCAGTTCCTGGGGCATTTGCGCAGCCGTGCGCAGCGCCGCCGCGAATTAATCGGCAGACGGATGCCTTGCCGCGGGATCGGCCGACGTGGCTTGGTCGATCACTTTTGCGAGCTCGTCGATCACGAACAGGGAAAAGTCATCGAGCCGCAGATGGCCCGAGATGTCGCGCAGAATCAAACCAAGGGCAAAGACTTCGGCGCGCGTGGTAAGGGGCTGACCGGCAAAGAGCTCAGGTGCGGCGTAGCGCGGCGTCAAGCCGTGCGGTTGCGCCTGGGTGGAAGAGTGAGTGGCAAGACCAAAATCAACCAACGTGGCAGGTCCGGCATCACGGCAGATGATGTTGGCGGGCTTGATGTCGCCGTGCAGGACACCGGCGCGATGAAGCACTGTCAGCTGATCGGCAATCTGCGCCAGGGATTCGAGCGCGCGCGCCGGTGCTGACGGCATGACCTTGTCTAGGCTCTCGCCAGCGATCAGCTCGCGGAGCACATAGGGTCGGTCACCTTGCGGCAGCCGTCCAAAGCGAATCACTCGCGGCAGCCCAATACCCTCGAGACCACTCAACGTCAGAAACTCTCGAATCAGCGCCTCGAGTTCGGATTCACCGGCGTGCGCCGACAGTAGTTTGAACGCGAAGTGATTCTCCGTGACCCGGTCGCGCATTTCCCACACCTCACCCCCGCCGCCAGAACCCAAGATCCGCAACGGTTCATAGCGGGGCAACAGTGTGGGAACTTGAGTCGCCAAGCTAGATGCCGTAGTTGCCAGCAATGCCAATGTAGGGCCCGACCAGCGCCCAGCCCATATCGACACGGAACATTATGTTGCGATGAGGCTTGATGCGAATGCCAGGACCAACCGCGAGCCACGGAAAGAACATGGGCTTCTGCCCACCATTGGCCCAGCTGGGTTCGTTGTAGTTGCCGTAGTGATTGTTGTCTTTGCCGCAGAAGTTGGGGTCAGGGTCACCTTGGGCGGTGCAAGGATAGTAGCTGTCAGGATTGCTTGCCGCTCCGTACTTGGGATATGCCTGACGGCGATACAGGGGGCCCCACACATAACCAATGCCCGCGCCAAAGCCAAAATTCAGGCCAAAAGCAGGGCTGATCTGGTGCGTCCAGTTGAAGTCCGCCGTGAAGTAGAGAACATTGATATTGCTCTTGACCCGCTCATACGCGTAGTTCCCATCGGACGACCCCTTGAATGACGTCCATGGCATGTAGTAGCCGGTCCAGAACGCACTGAGCACGTACTCGAAGCCGTCTTTGCGGATAGTGAATTCCGGACCAATTGCATTGGCGACAACGGTAGTGCCGCCACTGCCGAACAGGTTCATCATGAACTTTGGAATGACGTGTGCGCGGTAACGAACGCCCAAGAAATAATATGTCTCCTTGGGATCTTCAATGGTCGAGTTTGCTTTCTCGGCCGCGGCGGACTTTTCGATGTCGTTGGGGTCTAGCGTCTTCTTGTTCTCGTCGCCCTCTTTGATGTCGGCGCCTGAGCTGTCCTTGTCTTTGTCCTTGCTGTCATCGTCTTCCGCTGACTTCCCCTTGTAGTCCGGATCGTCTTCGGGGTTCACAGCCAATGCCTTGTGACTAAAAGTCAACGCAAGCCCAGCCAGCGTTACAATCGAAAGCCAATTCGCCATGCGCATCGAGCGTCCTCCGTGTCCCTAGACCCAGTGTGACCTGTGCCAAGCCCGGGCACGGTCGAGGCCCCCATGGTGCCATGGCACAGTGCGAATCGAAAGCCTCATAATCTCATGAAATACGCGAGGCTAAAGTGAGCCTATTGACCGACCCGGGTTAGCAATTGCGCCACTTGTGCCTCGAGTTCTGCCACGCGCCGCTCGAGGCCATCGACCTCTTCACGGGTTGCCAAGTGAAAGTTTCTGGCGAATCTCGCCCCCTGCGTTGCTGAAAGCGCGCCAACGCGCTCGGGCATTTCGACCAGTAGCGTCAAAAGCTTCAGGGTTTGTTCACTTTGAAGCAGTTTCAATACCCGTGGTTCTGCAGCGAGTCTCTGTGCCGCTTGCTTGAGGTCGTCGGTGATGCTCATGTTTTTCCTGTCCGCACAATCGTCTGTGGTTTGGTATCGCTCGCGTTCGCTGATGTCCAGTGACTACGGTGCTGACTCCATACGTGAAAACCGCGCATAATGACGTGAGTTGTATGTGATTGGGCGGAAAAAGTACGACTCAGCTGCATGGCCTGACGAACAGCCTGCACAGGCACCTGGGGCGATACGAGAAAGGTGTTCTGGCTTCATAGGCGGTGGTACGCTCAGGCCAATTCCAATATGTATCGCTTATTCTTTTCGGATTCAGCTTACAGGGCTTTGGTGTCCCGGTGCTTGAAGCACGATGACCAGAGCGGCCCCAACGGTATCAGATTCAGACGACGCTTCGTAACACCAGTTGCTGCTATTTGCATGGCGCTGCCGCTGAGCGTGGCTTGCGGATCTCCTGTGGGTCGCGGCACAGCCCTCTATCAGCAGCAGTACTATATCGAGGCCGCTGAAGCGTTCGAAAGAACGCAGGAGCGTCTTGTTACCATGACGCCCGTGGAGCGAGCGCGCTACGGTCTCTATCGCGGACTTACATTCATGGCACTCGGCGACCTGCGCGGTGCGGAACGTTGGCTCGATTATGCCGATGCGCAACAGCGAACCCAACCCATAGTCTTGCCCGTCAACGAGCGCGACTTATTGGCGCGCGGTCGTCGCTCATTGGGTCAACGGATCCACGACTCATGGCCAAAACCCGCAAACAGTATTGCTCAAGGCGTAGCTGCGTCGGCAGTAGCCGGTGATGACAGCTCGACGATCAGGTAACGCCAAGTTTTTTGCGAAACACAATTGGCAGCGCGTTGACCCAGGGTATTGACCCTGTGCGTTTTTCTTTTGGGTCGTTGAAGCACTCTTCCGAGGGGGCGAACCTGCGTCCGCGCCAGCAAATTCATTGCGGCGGAGGCGGGTAAACGCATTCCTCATTACCGAGCGCAACTGACCGAGATTATGCGTGTTTGGACTCATGGGGTGACGCGGCCCGTTTGCACTCACCAGTCGTTGTGGTGAAGTCCGAGCAACATACGGCCGGCTCTTCGTTGTTCTATCGGAAAGCCCCAGACCGAAAAATCGGCTGTCAGAGAATTTGCCCGGCCGCGTCGC
>CAZCNI010000072.1:0-7622 GCA_964499765.1 uncultured Polyangiaceae bacterium | reverse complement strand
TCGATATCGAGATTCGATTGCTCGACGAGCATGCGGCGCACGAATCGAAGATATTCAGTTGCCAACGATTGCGCAGCGGTGCGGGTGGATAGGCCAGGCACCGGGTCGTCCGGGGCGAGCGAGCCAATCACTCGCTTGATTGAGCGCAGCGCTTGAGTGCCGCCAATGAGCTCGGGGTCGAAGCCAAAGTCAATGCTTGCCTCGCTGGCAAATGCCAAACCCGGAAGGAAATCACTTAGCCCGCGGGGCGTGTCAAAGATCGCCACCGGGTAGCGACCGTCTTCAACTGCCGCAACAACCGTCCGCGTAGTTCCAAAGTCGATTCCGAGTCGCATAATGAATCGTGCCCCACAGGGTCGCACTATTTTGCGTTGCTCGTCCACCGCAAGCCAAGAACTTGATTCTCAGCTCGCGAGCGGTCCCGGCCACCGAATATCCGGTCAATTACGAAATGTGCCAAGCAAGCTCGCAGATTGCGGCCGATTGCCGCAGGTTACTCGTAGGCGAGGCCAGCACCGTAGGGATAGAGCGGGGTATAGCCGGGGTCGCCGACATTGAGCGAGAATTGCTCAAGCGTCTTCGGCCAAGTTCTTGAAAGCTTGCCCGTTGGCTTGACCCTGCCAAAAAGGACATCCGCAACACCGGCGCCTTCAGTACCGGGCAGCCAGGCTGCCACGATGGCATCCGCCGAATCTGCAACATCACCGAGCAGGAGCGGTCTGCCCGACACGATCACGACCACCACCTTTGCCCCACTGGCCTTGGCTCTACGAATCGTCTGTTGGTCTTCGTCGTCCAAAGCCGGCTTGGCGCGATCCCCATTGCCTTCAGCGTACGGACGCTCACCAACTACTACGACCACGACATTGGCGCCTGGCGCCCCAGCGGCCTCACGGGAATAGGTCGACGAGGCCCCGCGCGCCAGACTAAGCTCAATGCCACGCCGAATCGTAGTGCCCTCGGTGATCGGCCCTGAGCCACCCTGCCACTGAATCGTCCAACCTCCGCACTGGTACCCAAGATCGTCCGCGCTCTTGCCGGCAATATGAATTCTCGGCGTGTTCGGATCAAGTGGCAGCAGCTGGTGATCATTCTTGAGCACCACGAGCGTACGGGCGACGGCGTCGCGAGCCAGTGCTCGATGTTCGCTAGCGCCGACCACGGATAGCGCGGGTCGCTTGCGGTCGGTATTGAACAACCCGAGTTCACATTTGGTCGTCAATATGCGAGCAACAGCGTCGTCTATGCGCGACAGGGGGATGCCACTGGGTACCAGTGACGCCATCGTCGAGAAATAGGCAGACAAGTTCTTGGGTGCCATGACCATGTCGAGCCCAGCACCAATCGCAGCCTGCAGTTGCTCCGCATACTTGCCCGGCAGAAGCTCGACGGCGCCGTAGTCCGAGATAAGAAAGCCCGCAAAGCCCAGCTGCTGCTTTAGCACATCGGTCAGCAGCGCCCGATGTTCATGCATCTTGAGGCCGTTGACACTGCTGAACGAAACCATGATGCTCCCGACTCCGGCGGCAATAGCGGCCTGGTATTGTCGCAGGTGCACGTCACGCAGCGTGCTCGCGTCGAGTACGCTGTCCCCACGATCCTTGCCACCCCAGGTGCCACCATCGGCGACGTAGTGTTTAGCGCAAGCCAAAACCGAAGGATCGGCTTCCCCGAGCCGCTTGCCCTGATAGCCACGAATGGCCGCCACACCAAGCGTCTCTGCCAGCTCAGGGGTCTCGCCAAAAGCTTCGTAGGTTCGCCCCCATCGCTCATCTCTTGCCGCTGCAACCACTGGAGCGAAGGTCCAATCAATGCCCGTGGCTGCGACTTCTTCTGCCGTCGCGCGCGCGATCCTTTCGACCAATTCTGGATCGCGGCTACAGCCAAGACCGATGTTGTGCGGAAAGATCACGGCACCGCGCAGATTGTTGTGACCATGCACCGCGTCGATACCATAGAGAAGTGGAATACCGAGGCGAGTCGCTCGCGCTGGTTCGGAATACGCAGTGACTGTTTCTAACCAAACTTGCGCTTCATTCTTTGGCGGCGCACTGCCGCCTTCGCTCAAGAGCGAACCCAGCGCGAATTTCTTGACGTCGTCAGCGTGTGACAAATGGCTGCGTTCAACCTGCACCATCTGACCGATCTTCTCGGCAAGCGTCATACTAGAGACCAGCCGCTGTACGCGCGCCGCGCAGGCATCACTGGCAAAAGGCGGCTCCAGTTTCACCAGTTCCGGTGTCAACCACTGCGTCACAGGTGGTGGCTTTGGTTTAGAAGGGTCCTCGACTGCCGGCACAGCGGGGGTCGCTTGCGCGGTTCGGATTCGTGCAAGCCGGTGCCCTCGAACGCACCCCGAAAAGAGAAGGCTCATGCCAACCAGAGTCGCAACTATCCGTCCGATTCGCATCGTGATTGCTCGGTATCAGTTCTACTGGGACGTGTCGAGCTCCGCGCAAAAATGCGATTGGCATTCGCAACAGGGAACCAGTTCCGCGGCAAGATGCAGTGACTGCACAAGTCGCGGTAATTGACATCACGTTTCAGAAAGCCCCGCCCGTCAAGCTCGTTCGCTGGGGAAGTTTGACAGAGCACCGGAGCGGTCCTTCGACCATTCCTCGGCGTCACGGAACATCCTTTGGGATTTGAGCACCGGAGCGCATGGCAAACGCAGCCAGCGGACGAGATCGGCGGGCGTCGCGGCAGGAAGCGCTAACCGCTCGGCCTACCGCATGATGGGTGGTTGCCCCGTTGCTTCCACTACATCTCGCCAGAGAGCGCTCTCTGGATCCACGAAGTTGCGCTTACCGGCAGCCAGCGCCATGGGCACGTGCACGAACCGCTCATTGACCAGCCCAACCAGGCACTCGGTGCGCCCGGCCATTGCCGCATGAACGGCATTGGCACCGAGGCGCTGGCAATAGATTGAATCATTTGCAATCGTCGGGGCGCTACGAATGATGTAGCTTGGGTCGATGTACTTGATGTTGACTTCACGCTTGAGTTGCTTGAAGTGGTCCCGAATCTGATCGCAGATAAACGGCCCGATATCTGCAAGCTTGATATTCCCCGAAGCGTCCTTGAGATTGGTGGCTGTTAGCTGGTCCTGCCCCGCACCCTCTGCCAGCAGAATCACTGCGTGGTGGCGCGTTTGCAAGCGCCGCTCGAGATGCCGCAGCAGGCCGTTGTCTCCAGTCAGCGTAAATGGAACCTCGGGGATCAACACGAAGTTGACGTCGTTCTGCGCCAGTGCGGTGTGAGCAGCAATGAACCCCGACTGACGACCCATGACTTTGACAACCCCAACGCCATTGACAGCGGCCCTCGCTTCGGTGTGCGCCGCAGAAACAGCACTGACGGCTTCTGACACCGCCGTGTCAAAACCAAATGAGCGTTCGACAAAACTCAAGTCATTGTCGATGGTCTTCGGAATCCCTACTACCACGCACTGAGCATTGATTCTCGCCAATTCACGCGACAGCGCCATTGCCCCTTTTTGAGTTCCATCACCACCGATGCAAAAAAGCATCTTGATACCCCGCTCCACGCAAGAACGAGCCATATCGGCGACATGATCGCCACCGCCCCGCGAGGACCCAAGAATAGTGCCGCCAGTGCGATGAATATCGCGCACGGAATCTGGAGTGAGCGCAAGACGTAGGCTCTCGTCCTTGTCATAGAGCCCAAGGTAACCAAAGCGAAGGCCCTCGATGTCACGGACACCGTAACGGTGCCACAGGGTCATGACGATGGATCGGATAACGTCATTCAACCCCGGGCAAAGCCCGCCTGCCGTGAGAACTGCCGCGCGGACCTGCGTTGGGTCAAAGTAGATATGCTCACGCGGCCCCGCCTTCTCGAACAGACCGGCACTGGCCAGTGTAAGGCCCGCGGCGTCGGCATCGATATCAACCTGGTACACGACCCGCTGATCGTCAGTTACATAGTTTGCTATGCCGTCATCATTCAATTTAGACAGCTGAATCGGGGACGGATGCGCGCAGTGACCAATTCGGCAAACGCTGAACTCTGCTTCTGAGTGATTCACGACTTCATACCTCGAGGCCTGATTTGGCCTTAGAGATTCAATACATGAGCCCAGCCGCGGACGCAACCGTAGCGTAATCGCAGAGCTTGTTCGGCGCCCGGCCCAGACTGCGGCGCCTATTTACGTTGGCACGTTGGAGACCGATCCAACCTGCGGCAACTCAATACAGAGTTGACTTCTTACGCCAAGTTTTCCTTCGATTGAGCGGAACTGCCGCTAAACATCGGAATGCGAAATCCGACCGCAGCGCCACCTCCCTCTCTTGGCGTACCAAAGGCGTGACCGCCGTGCGCGCGGGCGATGCGTTCCACCAATGATAGGCCTAGGCCCAGGCCTGCTTTGTCGCCGCCGCGCTCGAACGGCGCGAACATGCGGGACAGCACACTGCTGTCAATACCGGGACCCGCGTCCAGTGCGACAAACTCAATGAACGTACCACTTTGTCTGATGGCAAGCTCGATGAGACCCGCACCGTGCCGCTCCGCATTGCTGATGATATTTGCCAGCGCCCGAGCAATAAGACTGGGGTCGGCCAGTACTGTGTCATCGGCTTCGAGTCCATTCAGCAGGGTCGAACTGAGCGCGGCCCGCTCGAGGGCGGCGTTTGCCAGTTCGTTGGCGCTCAGCCTGCGCTTGTCGAGCGCGCTGAAATCGAGTTTCGACTGTGCCAGCAGTTGGCCAACGAGACCGTCAATTTCGACTAACTCGGCTTCGATGGCATCGAGCCGCTTTGGATCTCCCTGGATAGTGCGTTCCAGCTCGACCAGCACGCGCAGCCGAGAAAGCGGAGTACGGATCTCGTGCGACACGCCGGCAAGGAGTTCTCGTTGATCGGAGACTTGGCGTTCGATTCGCACGGCCATGTCATTGACCGCTTCGGCGATTTCTCCAAGCTCGTCGCGACGGTGGCGGTGCAGCCGCATGCGCGCCGCCAGGTTACCCTGCCCGATTTCACGGGTGACTCGCTGCAATTCATCAAGTGGACGAACCAATCGCCAAGTAATTGCACCCGATGCGCCCCAGAGCATGAAGAGGCCCACTAGTAAACCAAAGGCTGCGGACTTGGCTTGACTCGGAGGATGATGTAGACACACGTTGAGCGCGCCGAGTGATCCGGTTGGCCCAGTGATGCTCGTTTGCCAGTTGGGCCTAACGCAGTGGGATTTTCCGTAGAGAATTCGTTTTTCAGTGTCCAGCAGGACCAGTCCCACACCAAAGGACTTCTCAATATCGGCAGCGAGTCGGGTGCGGCTATCTGGTTCATTCCAAACGTAGGCGAACTGTTCAGACACGAACTGGCTCAACTGCGGCGCGGCTGGCCGCTCTCCTTCGAAGAGGTGAGCTGCAAAGATAACGAATGCCACGGTGCCGATGATCGACATCAGAATTGAACCAAAGATGCGGTGCCTTAGGCGCGCATAGCGCCACCGTCCCCAGTGCGGAATTCTCCGACCTTCACCATTGCGGCCCCAGAAACTTTCGCAATCCGAAACCACTTCGCAGCAACGCTGCTCGCTCTCTGCCTCGAGCGAGCCACGTGAGCGCCGACGCCGCCTCATTCTTCGCCTTTGGCCATTTGGTACCCAACACCGCGCACCGTCCGAATCAGCTTAGGGGGGTCATCACCGAGCTTCTGCCGCAAGTGAGATACGTGGACGTCAACAGTGCGGTCACTGACCGTCACGTCACTGCGCCCGGCAAGGTCGAGCAGCGCCGACCGAGGCACGACTCGCCCTGCGCGGCGCACGAGGGCCACCAACAGGTCGAACTCGAGACCCGTTAGGTCAATCTCGAGCCCACGCATCTTTACGATGCGCGCACCAATGTCTACTGAAAGCGAACCAAGAGACAGATTCTCACTGTCGCCGGCTTGCGTGCGCCGCAATACCGCTCGCAAGCGAGCGAGTAGCTCCCTTGGACTAAAAGGCTTCGGTAGGTAGTCGTCAGCGCCGAGCTCGAGGCCAACGACACGATCCGTTTCGTCCCCCTTGGCAGTCAGCATAATGACGGGAATGGTAGAAAACTTTCGGATCTCCTTGAGAGTTGCAAGGCCATCCATGCCCGGCATCATCACATCGAGAAGCACCGCATCAAAAGCACCTTGAGCGATCTGCGTGAGCGCAGTTGCGCCATCTTTGGCCCAATTGGCCTTTACATCGTTCTGCCCAAAGTAGTCTGACAGTAGTTCGAAGAGGCGGTGATCATCGTCGACGATGAGGGCACGGACAGTCATGAATTACCTTCAAGGATTGCTGTTCGAGTTCGGGTTGTTGTTGGTCAGGGTGCGGCGAGCCGCCTGCACGCAGACATCCGCCACGTGTTGCTCGAAGACTTGGTGCCGCGCGCAATGGCCGTAATGTTGATGGATGCCCACGCCAATGCTGATTAGGCCGGCGATCGTCAGGAGACTCACTAAGATACGATGTCGCATGGTAAGGCTCCTTTCAGCAATGAGCGCATCTATAGCAGTGGCGACGAGAGGTGATCCAGTCAGCGAGCTGTTCTCGTTGGCGAGTGTCTAGGATTTCGTGCATTTGAACCACTGTTTTCCGCAGGATATCGGCGGCGTCGCGTACCTTACCGCCGACTTTGGCCTCGGCGGCCGCCATGCGACTGTCATCCAGGGTCGCTGCACGCAGTACGTCGCCCAATTCCTGTCGCAGCCCCTGGGCGTCGCGGTGTAGCTCTCGCAACTGATCCTGGGCCGAATGAATCAAGTCGCGGAGCGCCCGTTCTTGCGCCGGGCTTGCGTCGAGCTTGCGCAGAAGCCAGCGCAGTCCAAGATAATGATGAGCATGGTGGTGCTTGCCGGCAAGCACGGCTGCAACCACGAGCAACGCGGCTCCAAAAATGATGTGTGACATGGGTCTGAGGTCCGTTTCTACTGATGGTTTGACCTTCCAATGAAGGTTGGTTTCAGTAAGACTCATCTTGCAGTGCAGATATTAAGGACGCACCCCGAGTGCGATTAAGAATTGTGAAGCCGACTTTTCGTGACAAAGTACTGGGTGAGCTCCCATGGATGACCTTCCCATCACACAGAACATCGTCGTTGCGGCTCGCGATCTGAGCTGGAAAGCCGTGCGCGCATCGGGTCCCGGTGGGCAGAATGTCAACAAAGTCGCCACCAAGGTGGAACTCTGTTTCAACCTCGCTGAGTCCACGGACCTGAACGAATCCACGAAAGCTCGACTGCGCCGACTAGCCGCCAGATACCTCGATGCGAATGATCAGCTGCTCATCACGAGCCAAACAACGCGGGCTCAGCGCCAGAACCTAGCGTTGGCACTCGAAACATTGGCGGATCTAATTCGCCGTGCACTCGTGGTTCCCAAGCAGCGGAGAAAAACCAAACCCACTCGCGCCTCCAAAGCCGCGCGTGTGCGCAACAAGCTACATCAAGCTAAGAAAAAGCAGACAAGAACCCGCGTCGTCGATGACGCTTGAGCGAATCGAACACGGCGAAGGCAAGGCTTCTGGCAGTCCGCAGTCGCAGCAAGCCGTCGCCGCAGGCAGCAAGCAGCAAGCCGTCGCCGCAGGCAGCAAGCCGTCGCCGCAGGCAGCAAGCCGTCGC
>CAZCNI010000071.1:0-7655 GCA_964499765.1 uncultured Polyangiaceae bacterium | reverse complement strand
TTGCGCGTCGTGCTCGACAGCCAGTTGAATGAAACGTCGCAGCAGGACCTGCGCCCTGGGTGTCTCGCGCAGGCCAGCGACCAGCAGTCCGACGTCATCTCCTTGCGCCTGCATTTGCTGCCGGTAGTGCTCAAGGTAGCAGCGAAGCACGTTGGGGGTGAATTCCGGATGAAATTGCGTGGAAAAGCACTGTTCACCGTAGTCGATGGCGGCGTGTGCTTCGCGCTCAGTGGCCGCAAGCACTCGCGCGTTTGGCGGCAGTGCCGCCACTGTATCGCTGTGGGTCATGAACACTTCGATGGTATCCGCAGGCCACCGCAATTGCGTGTTCGAGCAGAGCGGTCGCGCGACGCAGAGCCCCATCTCACGCCCTTTGGGATTGAGCGCCACCCTTCCACCAAAGGCACTGGCCATCAATTGATGACCAAAGCAAATCCCGAAGAGGCCGGTGCCAACGGTTCGAGCGGCGCGCAAGTACGTTTCCGCGTTGAGCATCCACGCTGCTCGTTCTGTCACACTGTGAGGCGAACCAGCAATGACGCACG
This sequence comes from uncultured Polyangiaceae bacterium, assembly GCA_964499765.1. Taxonomy (GTDB): domain Bacteria; phylum Myxococcota_A; class Polyangia; order Polyangiales; family Polyangiaceae; genus FEN-1139. The sequence continues at coordinate 7,110 of CAZCNI010000071.1, read as the reverse complement.
CAGCAAACTCACGGGGATCGGGCAATCGCGACACTGTCCGCAGGTCGAGTTCCGCCCAGGTCGCATCGACAGGTCCGACCGTGTCTCGAATCAGGGGCGTAAAGCTCGAAACGATACGACTGACGGTTGCAATCGGGTCACCCGTAATGAGGACGGCAATACAAGACATGCGTAGCCAACGGAATAGAACGTCAAGAATCGCATGAGCAGTAAGATAATCCACCCAATTGTCGAGTCTTTCCGGCAAATATGGCTGCGCATCATCCGTACAAAGCCGCGGCGTTTGCGCGCAGGCGCCTTAGTGACGTTTCCGCGCGACAATTTTGCGCACGTCTAGCGGGCACTGATGGCCCATAGTGCGTACAGGTATGTGAACGGCGATACGAAGAGTACAGCGTCGATGCGGTCGAGAATGCCGCCGTGGCCGGGGATAATGCTTCCCGAATCCTTAACGCCTACCGAGCGCTTGAGCAGGCTCTCGACGAGATCACCGAGTTGACCGACGATGCCGCCGACTAGGCCGAGCACGATGCCGTGCATGAGCGGCAGTTCCGGCAAGTACGTGAGTGCAGCCACGACGCCTGCGACGGTGCTGCCGAGCACGGCGCCACACAGGCCCGCCCAGGTTTTGTTGGGGCTCACCAAGGGATAGAGCTTTGCCTTGCCGAATCGGCGCCCGACGAAATAGCCCCCGGTGTCTGCTAGCCACGCCACGCTGAGCACGAGCAGCACCCACCCCGGACCAAAGTCGCGACGCAGCAGTGAAGCGGTCGTGAGCAGACCGCCGATGTACCAGGGTCCGGCGGCAAATGTCGCGAGCTGCAGTCCAGCATCCGTAATGTCTTTTGCCCGAAACAGCGGAACCAAGAAGCCCACCAAAGGAACAAGCAGGCACAGCGTCATTAGCGCGCGCGCATTATTGCCCGCAAAGTACACGGTCGTTGCCACGGCAAGGCTCGACGTGATGCCGCCAATCTGTTGCAACCGATCTCTGCGCGCAGTCATGGCAAACAGTTCGAAGCTAGCAGCGAGAGTAGCGGCGAACAGCAGACACGCCCACGCCAAAGATGAGCCGCAGAACAGCAACCCGAGCAACAGCGGTACTGCCACGACGCTCGTCAGCACGCGAATGGTTAGATTGCTACTTGCCACGCTAAGCCCGAGTTATCAGTCGGCTCGGTTTTGCACAAGTGCCAAGCGTCGGGCCGGGGCCCGAACCGCCCTGGCCCGCACGAAGACTTGCGTCAACCGCTGGGGCCAGCTAATGCCGCCACCGTGTGGCGTCGCCACGAGATCTCAGAATTCTGGCGCAGTCGTCGGCTGTGGGCAGCGTTGTGTCTGGGTACTGGGCTCGCGGCTTCGTGTGCTGTGCCTGCTCCTGCGCAGTTGAACGCGCCCGGACTCGCTGAATGGTTGGGAGCGGCGACCGATCTCGTCGTTGGTGCAGATGATCTCGGTTGGGAGCCGCAACGCAACTTCGTTGCCGAAGCCACAATCGGTCGCCGCCTCTTGTTTTTGGCGGCACCTGAAAAAGGGCAGCCTCGCGACCTGTACCGCGCCTATGTTCGCCTGGGCTATGACGGTCAACCCTTGTCGCTCTGGGGCCTGCGCAACCTCACGCGAACGCAGCTCGGTGACGACTCGGGCCTGCAGGTGCGCGCAGAGCACGCAGTATTTGCAACGGTCGCATTTGGAAAGATTCAGGGCATCACCGTGCTCGACCTCGACGGGCAGCGCGATGAAGACGTCTCTGGATCGTGGTTCGAGCGTGTGCTGTCGCACTTTACCAATCTGCAGATGAACGGATCGTGGGCAGGCCTGGGTCGCACGGATCTCGTGTTCAATGTGCCGTCGAGTGGCGCGGATCTGCAACTGGACGACAAGCAACTGACCGTGCGCTTCCGCGAGGTTGATCGCGATATAAGCTACGATCCATCGAGCCGCAAGTTGCGGGCTGCCGATGGTTCGCAGCCTTACGGCGTGACGGTTGTCCCGCATCGACACCCGGGCAAACCGTTCGTGCTCTGGGCGGTAGATTCAGTGCGCGAAGAAGTCGGACCCGACGCGATCACATGGCTCGAAAACAAAGTCTTTGGTGTACGGGACGCTTTGAAGCGCGCCGCCTTCAGTTTTGCGCCGCAGTCGGACGTCAATGCCTTGCGTGACCCAGCTGAACCGGTGGCAGCGAGCGCACCGGCAACAGCTGCTGTCAATGCTACCGCAACGAAACCTTCGGGGCTCGTGCCAGTCAAAGTGCTGGCAGAGAACTGGCCGCCATCGTCGATTGAGTCGCAATGGAAGCAGTCAGAATCGGGCGAAGGTCAATGGCTGCCCGTAACCGAGGCGCTCCTACGGCCCTTGCCGCTTCTGCCAGCGGCGAATAGTGACAAGCCATTGCCGTATTTTTACAAGACATTCATCAGACCCGATCCCAAGCGGCCTTACGCCAAGGTGTGGCTGATTGCCATGGACATGCGGCAAGTGACACTTGGCATGCAGGCGGGGTTTGAAGATCCCGAGCCACTCACCGGGCCAGCAGGTGAGGGGAGGTTGCCCGACGATCCTGCAGTAACGAACCGCATGGTTGGCACGTTCAACGGCGCGTTCAAGAGCGAGCACGGCAGATATGGGATGATGGTGAACCGGCGCGTGCTGCTTCCCCCCGTACCGGGTGCGGCCACCATCGCGACAACGACCTCACACGAGGTAGCGTTTGGCAATTGGCCCAAGTCCACGAGCATCCCGGATGACCTGACCTCGTTTCGGCAGAATCTCGATCCTTTGGTGGAGGACGGGCAGGTTAATCCCGCGGGGCGACAAATCTGGGGTTGGCAACTGCAGGGCACCAGCGTGATGACCGAGCGCACAGCGCTTTGCGTTACTGAAGTCGGGCATGCGATTTATGCCTGGGCAGAGGAGACAGACGCCAATATTCTTGGCGCTGCACTCAGTCGCGCCGGTTGCAGTTACGGCGTTCACCTCGACATGAATCCCGGCCATTGCGGCTTCATGTACACGCGGGTTAACGACCTAAAAAAGCGCGATTTCCAGGTCAAGCGCGCGGTGGACAAGATGTCCGTGCCGCCCGAGCGTTACGTGCGATGGTCACCCAAAGACTTTTTCTACGTAATGCTACGTGAACCAACGCCTCACGATGCCACGGACGCCAAGTGGGAACCTGACGGTGGAACCCAACCGCCGCCGCTCTGGTGGCCCGCGCTGTTCAGCGCCAAGGTCGACGTTTCTGGTAGCGAAGTGGAACTCTTGAGTGTCGGCCAGGGACGCGTGCAGTGGTCAGTGCGCGCAGGCAGTCTCGAACCGCGCACGCTCGGGGCGCCGCTGATGAAGACTGATCTCGAGCAAGAGCCGACTCAACGCCTGCTGCTGGCTCTTGGTCTTGGGCACACAACGGGCGCAACCCATTACGGCCTTGCATTCGACGGCAAGGCGTCGATCCCGTTTAGAAACCAGGGCGCCACGCTGGTGATGTCGCCCCCGCATTCGCTGTCGCTCATGCTGGTGCCGCCACAGCAGCTGAATCCCAACGAAGAAGCCGTGCAATTGCCGCTGCTGGCCCGCGACGGTGTGCTCACGCCCGAAGGGCGCTCGCAAGGTGCGGTTCGCCAACGCGGTGCGCTGTGCATTACGCCCGAAGGTCGCATCCTGATTGGCCGCGCACGCAGTGATAGCAGCGTTCCCATGGCTACTGTGCTGCTGCATGCAGGCTGCAAAGACATTGTCGAGCTCGATCGCGGCTCGAGCCACCCGAACTACTTGCACCGCGCAGGCACGGACCATCCGCCCACGGGTGGTTATGAAACCACCACGCTCTATGCACTGGCCGAAGCCATGCAGCCTAGCGCCATTCGCTGGAAGCCAGCGGGCAGCAGCCCTGCCACGCAACCAACGCTCTACGATCTGCCGCGCCGCAAGAAAAAGCCTGAGTGAAGTTTGGCGAACCGGCGTGAAGCCGCTGCGCTAGCACCTGTTCGCGCAGCTCTGCTCGCAGGAAGAAGTCGTGTTACCTGCTTGCCTGAGAGAACCGTCCTTTTCCGAAGACATGTTTCTAGGCTCCTGTGAAGTGGGCCCATTCCCGCATTGCTCCATGCAGCGGTTGACGGCAGCGTTGCATTGCGGTGAGTGGATCAGGCCATTCATGCAAGCAGAACATACTACAGCAACCAGCAGGCTGCCTAGCGCCCGTACGAACACGGCAGCCGACGTTGGAAGAACGGCCTGCCCAGCGGAAACTCGTCTCGTCATGTTTTCTCCTTTGCCTGTACTAGCACCTTGCGCAAGGTATCAATGACTCGCGCGGCGACCTACTCGAATCCGACGAAGGGGGCGTCGGGCGCAACGACGCTGGCTCAGGGCGTAACCGTCCGCCTCTCTGGAGAGTCGCGCTGGCGTCGGGACTGCAGCTCGGTCCGCCCAAGGCTGGCTGGTTCGCAGAAACCCTGCCTAGGTCGCAAGAACGGCGGGCCTCGTCGGACGTCTCGAGACGCAGCGTCGCCCGGCGGCTATGCCAGGCAATCATGAACGTGACAAATAGCTCGCGCTGGCGGAGAGTTGCAGGAAAGGGCCTTAGACTCATGTTTGCGTTTGCTCGATTGAAGTCCAAAACCGCGTGGTTCGAAGCGACTACCTTGGTTGCACTCGCGGGCTCGTTGGGCAGCGGCTGCGGTGCGGCGATTCCGCACCGCACCGGGCCTATCATCAAGAACGATTACCAGTTCCTTGGCGAGTACATGGACTGGATGGTAAACCAAGAGGCGAACAAGGCGCATGTCAACGCAGTGACCGTTGCAGTCGTGGATGACCAGCGCGTGGTGTGGAGCAAGGGCTATGGGTGGGCGGACGTTGCCCACAAAGTTCCTGCCTCGCCCGACACATTGTTCCGCGTCGGCTCAATCTCCAAGCTGTTTACCGCAACCGAGATCATGCGCCGGGTCGAACGCGGCGAGATCGATCTGGATGCCGAAATCACCAAACAGCTACCTGAGTTCTCGATCCACTCGCGGTTTGCCAACGCCAAACCCATCACGGTGCGCTCGCTGCTGTCGCACCACTCGGGGTTGCCGTCGAACCGCTGGAACGGCATGTTCACCAACAAGCCCGTTGACTTGGCGACACTGGAGAAACAGCTGGCGGAAGATAGCCTCGTTGCAGCGCCGCAAACAAAGTTCAACTATTCGAACTTGGGCTTTGGCCTACTCGGTCGGGTTGTTGAAGTCCGCAGCAATGAGCCCTTTGCGATCGTGATGCAGCGCGACATCCTCGAACCCTTGGGGATGACGCATTCGACATTCGCACCGATTGTGCTTGATTCCATGGGATACAGCCACGGCAAGGAGCTGCCGCCGGTTGAGCTGCGCGACCGTTCTGCGGGGTCGCTCGTGACCAGTGCTAATGATCTGGCACGGTTCGTGGAGTTCGTGCTCGCCGATGGACGCGCAGCTAACGGTCAACAACTGATTCGTTCCGAGACTCTGCGTTCGATGTTCCAGCCCCAATTCCCGGGACTGCCGCTCGACTTCGGGTCCCGTGTGGGACTCGGCTGGGCGATCCAGGGGATGCAGGTGAATGGAGCGGGGCCGATCGTCGGGCATGGCGGAGGGCTCCCCGGCTATACCGCGAACCTGTCCGTGGCTCGTGAAACGAAACTTGGCGTTGTCGTGCTCGCAAACGACGGGGCACCGGGCGGCTTCATTGGACAAGTAAGCAAGAAAGCCATCGCCCTAGCACTCGAGGCCAAGCTCGGTGTTGCGGAGCAACCCGAGAAACCAGAGCCGAGCAAGCCCAAGCTTCAGCCCATCGAGCTGCCGACGAAAGCGCTCGACGAGCACGTTGGCGATTACATCGTTATGGGCCAGCTCACTCACGTTGCCCGGTCGGGCGATCATCTTTCCGCCGACGTATTTGGCAAGCACTTCAATTTGGTGCCGATTGCTGCAAACAAGTTTGTCCCCGAAGCATCGGGGTTGCTCGGCCTTTGGCACAAACAACTGTCCAACTTCTCCGTCACGGTCTCCGACGTCGAAGGTCGACGTTTCGCCGTGCTCAACGGATGGCCCCAACCAATGGCCTTCGAGCGCTTTACACGCCACCCGCTGCCACCGGCCTGGGCGAGGAGACTAGGCCAGTGTCATGTAGAAAACAACGACAGTGACTTCGCGTTCCAAAAGATGCGCCTGGAGTTCGTGGACGGAATTCTCGACGTTGATCTGCGAGAGACCAGCGAAACGTTGGTCATTAGCGATGAATCCATGCATTTATTGCTCGATCCGATCGATGACCGAAATGCCGTTGTCGTCAATGGGGACGGTGTCGTGCGCGTCATCGGCGATCCGGGGCACGAAAAGTTCTTCTTTTCTGGTTTTACCTTCACGTGTAGCCGGGCGCCATGAGTCACGCTCCGCTCGAGACCGCGGAGCGTGCCCCCACACGCACCCCACTTCGAGCGGCGCTCGCAGCCCTTGGCGTTCATGACCGAACCAGAGCGACAATCATCGCGATCGGCATTGGCTTCATTCTGTTCATGCATACCGGACAGAAGATCCTTTTCGGACAGTCGCCTGGCGGCGAGCTGGTGCGCCCGATTCTCAAGACGCTGACCCAGCTCGCCGTTGCAACGTTACTCGCTCGCGCCTTGGAACGTCGCCAAGTGGGCGTTGTCAGGGTCGTGGTCGCAACCTGGTTGGCTTCGGTGGCTATCAGCACTGCGTTCACGTGGCAAATGACGAGTCACTGGGGCATCGTCGGTGTTGCGCGGCTCCGGTGGATCCTCGTAGCCGGAATCATTGCCGGCACTGAAGTGTACGCGCTTTGGGTCGTGGCCTTCAGGTTTCCGTTGCTCTTTCATGAAGCGCGCGTGCGTAACCTGGAAATCGAACGGACGCGTCAAGCTGCCGAACTCGCGCAGCTGCGCGAGCACTTGCAGCCACACTTTCTCCGCAACACTCTGAATGCCATTGCAGCGCTTATCACTGAGGACCCTGCCGAGGCTCGCAATCTCTTGGCGGCGCTCGGGGATCTCTTGAGTGACTCGATCGAAGATGCTTCACCATTTCGAACGCTGGCCGAGGAGATCGACTGGCTCAAGCGCTACGC
>CAZCNI010000070.1:0-7806 GCA_964499765.1 uncultured Polyangiaceae bacterium | reverse complement strand
GACCTCCGCATTGCGAACGCGGCGCTCTCCCAGCTGAGCTACGACCCCAACGAGGGAGCGGGAAGCTAGCCCTTTGGCGGATTGTGTCAACCAAAAAGCTGATTGATTCCACGTGTCCGCGGCAGCAGAGCACGAGGCGCTATGTGATGGTGCGAAGCGATTGCGTTTGCACAGGGAAGCCGCATTGAGTTCGCGCCATTGCAGGGGATTGACCAGCGTTGCTCAGTGGTTACCTTGACGTTTGGTTCGTAGCCGGACCGAAGGTCGGCATTCAGTACGAGGCCCAAGCATCGTCGAACGGTGCCCTGGGGCAGCAGGTCACTGTAAACCGCCGCACTCGACTGAGCCATTAGGAGAATCTGTATCATGGGCAAGATAATCGGCATAGATCTGGGAACGACCAACAGCGTCGTTGCGGTAATGGAAGGCAAAGAGCCTAAGGTCATCGTGAACGAGGAGGGCTCGCGAATTACCCCATCGGTCGTTGCCTGGGACGACAAGGGTGAGATCTTGGTTGGCCAAATCGCGAAGCGGCAGGCCGTGACGAATCCGGAGAACACCGTGTATTCGTCGAAACGCTTCGTTGGGCGACGCTTCGACGAGATTCAGAACGAAACTCGCCGCGTACCTTACAAGGTGGTTGCCGGCAAGAACGGCGAAGCACGCATTGACATTCGCGGCAAAGAAATGGCTCCTCCCGAGATTTCCGCCAAGGTTCTGCAAAAGCTGAAGAAAGCTGCTGAGGACTACCTGGGCGACAAAGTCACCGAAGCGGTGATCACCGTTCCTGCGTATTTCAATGACGCTCAGCGCCAGGCCACGAAAGACGCTGGAAAGATCGCGGGACTCGAGGTGCGCCGCATCATTAATGAGCCAACGGCAGCGGCATTGGCCTATGGTCTTGACCGCAAGAAGAACGAAGTCATCGCCGTCTATGATTTTGGTGGCGGCACGTTTGACATCTCGATCCTCGAGGTGGGCGATAACGTCGTCCAGGTAATGGCGACCAACGGTGATACGCACCTCGGCGGTGACGATATTGACCTGAACATCATGGAGTGGCTGATTGCCGAATTCCGCAAGGATACGGGAATCGACGTTTCTAATGACAAGATGGTGATCCAACGACTTAAGGATGCAGCCGAGCAAGCCAAGATCGAGTTGTCCACGAAGCAAGAAGCGTCGATCAATCTGCCGTTCCTCACGGCGGATGCCAGTGGTCCGAAGCATCTGCAGAAGAACCTAACTCGCTCCAAGTTCGAACAGATGGTGCAGGTGCTGGTTGACCGTACGATGGAGCCGGTCAAGCGGGCTCTCGATGACGCCAAGAAGAAGCCGAGCGAAATCGATGAGGTGGTGCTGGTAGGTGGCTCGACCAGAATTCCAATGGTGCAGGAGACTGTCACCAAGTTCTTTGGCAAAGAGCCGCACAAGGGTGTGAACCCCGACGAGGTCGTGGCTATTGGTGCCGCGGTTCAAGGCGGCGTCTTGACCGGAGACGTGCAAGACGTGGTGCTGCTCGATGTCACGCCGCTGTCACTGGGCGTAGAGACTTTGGGTGGAGTCATGACGGTCATGATCGCCCGCAACACCACAATCCCCACGCAGAAGAAGGAGATCTATTCGACGGCTGCTGATAGTCAGACTTCGGTGGAGATCCACGTTTTGCAAGGGGAACGAGCGGAATCGCGCTTCAACCGCACGCTCGGTAGGTTCCACTTGGAAGGTCTTCCACCAGCGCCGCGCGGAATTCCCAAGGTTGAAGTCACCTTCGACATTGACGCAAACGGCATTCTCAGTGTCGCCGCGAAAGACATGGCCACGGGCAAGGATCAACGCATCACGATCACGGCAAGCTCTGGCCTTTCCTCCAACGACGTTGATCAGATGGTAAAAGACGCGGCCGAGCATGAAGCTGAGGACAAGAAGCGCCGGGAAGAAGTCGAACGGCGCAACAAGCTCGACAGCATGTGTTACACACTGGAGCGTCAGATCTCGGAGAACAAAGACAAGCTCGGTGGCTTCGATGTGTCGGGCATCGAGGGTATGATCAAGGAAGGTCGCGAGGCAGTAGAGAAGCACGACGACGGGAAAGTCCAGGATGTGCTCGATCGCCTTGAGAAGGCGGCGCATCAGATGGCCACCAAGCTCTATGAGGGAGCGGGAGCAGGACCGACTCCGCCGCAATCTCCCTCGGAGGGTGGCGCCCCAGGCGGCAAGTCCGATGGGAAAAAGGGCAACGTAATCGACGCCGAGTTCGAAGAGTCGAACTGAGATAATTGCTCGCAGTTGTTCGTAATCTTGCCTGAGCCGCCTGCTTTTTTCAGGCGGCTCAAGCGTTTAAAGGGGGGGGTTCATGGCGCTGGCGGCAAATCCAGCGGCAATGCAGCGTGGACATCTATTAGGTTTTCATTTCCGCCCTAAACGATTATCTTGCATGACCATGCAAAAGAGCTGCGCTTGGTTCCTCTTGACATCAATGGCGGCGTTCGGGGGCTGCGGGGCAGGGGGGCAGAAGCAAGCGAGTGCGTCGAAGAAGGCGCCGATTGCCGTTGCGCCCGTTGTTCAAGCCAAGGCCGAGCTCACTCAGATCAACCCTCCGAAAGACCTCATCGCAGTCGCGCGCATCGAACACCTGGACAATGCCAGCGCTACAATCGCCCGGTGGATGAGCTTGCCTTTCGATCTGCGAATGCTCGATACTCTAGGTCCGGGTTTGAGTCGCACGCTGATGCTCGGTGCCCCTGTCGAGGCGGCGGTTGCACTTGCAGAAGGAAGTGACACGGAAGTACTCCAACCGTACGCCGTGTTCTCCGCCCCCATATCTTCGGTGGATGCAGGGCGCGCGATGTTCGAGAAATTCGGCAGAAAGCTCCAGGTGCTGTCGCCAGAAGTTTGGATCACCACCGATGAGTCGCCGGTCACTTGTGCCGTCGCGCCCGCGCTGGGCCGCGCGCCAGTGCGGCTGGTGTGCGGCGATCGACGTGTCGATGTGGAGAACCTTTTGCCCTATGCGACCCGTGGCCTGCCATTGCTTGCAATGGGTTCATCTGATCTGCACGCAGAGTTGCGACTCACACCCATTCGGGAACGCTACGGTCAACGACTGCGACAAGCCAAGGCCGTGGGCGTGCCAATGGCCTTGGGCTGGATGGGTATTTCCGACACTCGACTGTCGCGGCCAATTACCGATATTCTTTATGCTCTCGGTGATGAGTTTGTCGACGTGATGGACGATCTCGATCGAATATCAATCAACGCGCAAGTGGCGGCCGCGCCTGATCGGATTGACATCTCCACCAGCTTTGGCTTTACGCGGTCTCGCTCGTGGTTTGCTCAAGCAGTAGCTGACTCTGCTAAGCGTGGTGCGCCAGCTCCTGCCGCTTTCTTTGAGCTGCCCAACGATTCTGGCGCTGCCACCTATATGGCACCCAGCAATCCACGGCTATTCGAGAGCATCGCGCATCGGCTCGAGGCATTGGTGGACGGGGGGTTGGCTCACCTTGAAGTGAACCAGAAACTACGGGACGATTTCGGTCGCAGTCTCGACCAATACGCAAACCTAACGTGGGGCGGCGCTTGCGGCCAAGGAGAGCCCGGGTCGAACAGCGACGTGAGCACAGCCACAAAAACAAGCGAATTGGTTGCCATGAATGAGTGGCAGATCTGCAACTACGACGCAATGTCACCGTCAATTGTCGTCAACTTCCTCGAGTCTGCGGGCAAGTTGATTGCAGACAAGAAGGTCGAGCAATTGTTGGGCGCCGGGAGCGTGTCGCTGAAGCGGCGAGCCGCTAACCATGGTCTGCCCACGGGATCGAGCGTTTTCGACCTCAGAATCAACACCAAGGCACTTGAAAGTACCATGGGCAATTGGGGCTCGAAGCCAATCAAATCCGAAAAGCAGAGCAATAAGCGGTCTCAGGCCGGAACGTCGAGCATTGTAACACTTCACATTTACGTGGTGCCCGACGCAAACCGCACTTGGGTTGGCTCTGGTACGGATGCAAAGGCCATTGAAGCGCACTTGGCGGCAGCGAGGAAGTCGGGTGGCCCCGGTCATCTGACGAGTGCGACCGATCTGTCTTGGCTTCGTGAGACACCCGCGGTTGCGGGTGGCTTTGTTTCCTTGGCACACTTCGGTGCACTACTGGCTGCTCGGATGGGGCAGAAGGGCCTGTCGAAGAACCGGGTGGACGAAGCTTTGGCGGTTGCGCCGCACCACGGCAAGAATCCAATTCCGTTCACCGTTCAAGTCCGGGGAGATTCAAACGCTCCCGAGCTTTGGTTCAACACGCGCCTAGATAAGGCAATATTCGAAGACCTGGTCGCGGTGGGCGGGCAATCGCTCATGAAGAAGGTCAGCAAGTAGGCAATTAGTTAGGGCAATTGGTCGGCCTGCTCCAGCAATTGTGATCGAGTAAATTGCAGATCCGCTGGGTCCTGGTGTAACCATTTTGCCTACATGCGTCCCGCGGTTCGCTTGCTTTTGCTGCTCATTGGATCTCTTGCCTGGTCAATTCAGGTTCGAGCGGCCGCATGGGTAGAGACCACGGTCATCTCAGACGCCGTGACCGTGCAACTGGAGCGTGACGGTCGTGCCACAGTCAGTCACGCAACAGCACTCAGAGTCAAAGGCGGTCCGCTTAAGACCTGGATACTCCAAGGCGTAGACCGAGACGCTGAGCCGGTACCCGATGCTTATGTCATCAACACATCGTCAGACAAAGGTGGCAGCGCTCGTAAAGAGCTGATCCTGGTGCGCGGGGACGACGAGTCCCTGCAAATGGACGTTGCTGATGACAAGGGGCTGCGGCAGGGCACGTATCTGCTGCACTTTAGCTATTCCACCGATTTTCGTGTCAGCAAGATGCTGCGCGCCCACGGTGGGTGGTTGGAGCTCGCCTGGGTTGGAGCTCGATTCCCGACCGGACTCGATGGTGCCAAGGCCACGTTCCGCATTCCGACGGCACCGACGCCTCCGCGGGCAGCCGAACTCGAGGCGAACGCGAGTGACGATCAAGGCACACCGGTAGACTCTTTTGTCACTAGCGTGCGGCGAAACGCGCAGTTCGATGACGTGGAGCTGATTCGTGCGCACGTCGCGCAGGGCGAACCCGTGCTGTGGCGGATTTGGGCCAACCCTGCTGCATTCGATCCAAACGTTCTGCCCGGCACGCATCCAGTGGCAGAGACTCCTGCGTTGATTGCGGAACAGTACCCCAAGGATGGTTTGAACCGTCTCAGCTGGGCGCTCGTAGCGACCCTCGCTGCGCTTATTTGGATCATCGCTCTGACGCTGAAGCTTCGTCGTTATGCCGACGACTGCACCACGCAAGGCGTACGACCGCGTGCTCTGGTTAGGTTGCACCCAGTGTTGCGCGTTGCGCTCTCGGGCGCCTTGATAGCGGTTTGCATCATGACCGCTTGGGTTGCAGAGAGTCCCAATGCGGCGGTCTTTCTTAGCATTGGTGCCATGCTGCTTGCCGCTCAGCGTAGTCCAGTCGATGTCCGCGCACTGCGCGGGCCCGGGGCGTGGCTACCACTCACGGATTCCGAGGCGTTTGCGCGAGTACAGCCGCGCTTGCGGGCGCGCTTTTTCGATCTCTCGGTTTGGCAAGGTCGGCTGTTGGTGGCCGGGTATCTAGCAATCGCGGTTAGCGCAATCTGCTTCGTTTCCCGCAGCTCGCCCTACGACGCCGCGTTGATCGGGCTGTTGGTGCCGGTTCCCCTGCCTTTGTTTGTAACGGCACTCTCAAGTGAGTTGCCCCACGCACGCGCCCAGCGCAAACGTGTCTGGCTGTCGAAACTGCAACGGCGACTAGTGAGGCTTGGGGGACCTAGAGTCGTGGCCTGGGCTCGTTTTCCCGATGGCGAAGCGGTTCCTGATGAGCTCCGGCTCAGAATCATTGGCACCGCGACCGTGGAAGGCTTGCTCGGCATTGAAGTCGCCTACACTGAAGTCACACAGGACCAACTCGCGACCGTAACTTTGATCGTTCGCGCCAAAGAGGGCTCTTTGGCTCAGCGGGTTTGGCAGAATCGGTTGGTTTGGCAACGTGGACGTCGCGCAGACGAGAAGGTTGCGCTCTACGATCTGGATTGGCCGGTTCTGGATCTGGCGGTCGACGCGATAACGGAACTCTTGAGCGATCTCGCCATTCAAAGGCCAAGCGAATCGCACAAACCAATACTGCGCAGCAGGGCTACCAGATCATCTGCCAACGGCGCGACACATTCAAAGGCCGGTACGACATTGTCGCCGTCCCAGGCAATGCGTCGTGCGTGAAGCGCATGCCGTCCCAATGTCAAGGCTTGGAGACGCTCGGCGCCATATTGTTCATCGTTGAGCAGTGGGCAGTCGACCGCGGCAAAGTGAGCGCGGATTTGGTGCCGGAGCGCTGGCCCGGCTGACACGAGTGCCACCAGGACATTCTCGTTGCGCTCGACTACTTCGTAGACAGTGAGAGCATTTCGCGCACCTCGCTGACCCACTCGAGCGACGACCATACGACGCGAGCTCCGTGGGCTTGGTCGCAACGGTAGCTCAATGCGACCATTCGGCGAAATGCCGCCATTGGTCGCGATGGCGACGTACTGCTTGCTAATCTGACCCTGTCGAATTGCGCGATGCAGGATTTGGAACGCTTCCGGCGTGCGTGCTGCAAGCAGCAAACCTGACGTGCCCGTATCCAATCGATGCACGAGTCCGGCTTCCAGCGGATTGCCGCCGGCATTTTGCATTTCCGGATAGTGAGCGATCAGGCTATTGGCCACGGCTGACCGATCTTCCACATCGAGTGCGACCGAAGGCTGCCCAGCAGGTTTGTTCACCACCACGAAGGAAGGTGTCTCGAGCCTTACGTCGAGTGGCAGTGTCGCGTTCTGCGCGGCGCGCTGATCTGTTGGAAGTTCATAGCAGATCTCCATATCGGCGCTGAGCCGCAAGTCTTTTGCCGCAGGCAGGCCGTTGACCGTTACCTTGCCGGTAGCACACCACAGTTTGGCGTGACGACGCCCAAGTTGGGGGACCTTGTCGGCAAGCCACCGATCAAGTCGCACCCCTGCCTCGGCTTGTGACACATGGGCGATTGCTGTTGTCTTCACCACGTACCAGTAAGCCCAGCGACCAAGCCGCTGCTTGATTGGGAGTTCGAGTTCTTTACAGTTGGGTCATTCGTCAAACTGAAGTACGGAAAGTAATTGACTGCCATGGCGCTGGATGGCGCTGAGGTTGTCATGTGGCGCGTTGCCATCCAACCCACCGCGCCTCCAATGAGCGTGCCGGTTCCAACAGCACCCAGCCACGCGCGGTTTTTGTTTAGCTCCGGCAAGTCGCCCTGTTTAACGAACAGCAGCCAACTCGATAAAGCCGCGCCCGACAAAGCGCCAAGGCTGGCACCCAAATCAATGAACAGCACTCGAGTGCTCGATGTGTCGATTTGCGTCGCGAGTACGCCCGCGGCAAGCACGCCGATGCCAGCGCCTGCTCCCATCCCTTTGTTTGGTGAGAAGTCGGTCTTGCCATACCAAGCCCACTCCGTGAGCGCGCCGAAGAACGTGCCAACTGCGCCGCCGGAATGGACCATGACTGCCCCGCCGGGCGTTGATTTATGCAGGCTAATTGATGCCGAGGCGAGAGTGAGCCCAGAGCCCGCTCCCAAGAGCGCATAGATGTATCGGTCCTTAGAGGGTTGAGCGTTGTAACCCCGGGCGAGCAAGTAGCCGCTCGCTGCGGGCCAGCCAATGCCTGCGGTCAGTATCCACGAGTCATCCGCGGTGATGTCCCACTCATCTGCCACCAAC
>CAZCNI010000069.1:0-7807 GCA_964499765.1 uncultured Polyangiaceae bacterium | reverse complement strand
TGCCCGCCGAAGATGAAGCCGGTCTCGCCGACGCAATTGGTTGTGGCAAGAATTTCGGTAGCCTGGTCGACTACTTGCGGGGGTTCGACATCACGATTCCGGTCATGCAAACCGCCGATGCGCTTGAACGCACGGCTTTCGAGCTGGCAGAAGATGCTCACCGCGAGAACGTCCGCTACATGGAAGTGCGCTATGCGCCGCTGCTGCACACGCGTGCTGGACTCAAGCTGACGGCGGTCGTCGAGGCAGTGCTTGACGGGCTTGGACGTGCGAGTGAAACGTATGGCATCAAAAGCAACTTGATTATCTGCGGGCTGCGCAACATCTCGCCGGAATCCTCATACGCCATGGCCGGACTATGCGTGGCGTACAAGAACCGGGGCGTCGTTGGATTCGATCTGGCTGGAGCCGAGGCAGACTTTCCGCCGAAGCATCATCGCGAGGCATTTCAGTTAGTTCGCGACAACAACATCAACACCACGATTCACGCGGGAGAAGCCTATGGCCCGCTCTCAGTGGCGCAGGCACTTCATGTTTGCGGGGCGCACCGCATTGGTCATGGCGTGCGACTCCGTGAAGACGGCGATCTGCTTCACTACGTCATCGATCATCGAATTCCGCTCGAGTGCTGCCCGTCAAGCAACGTGCAAACGGGTGCTGTTCGTGAGTTTTCAGTGCATCCACTGAAGCTCTATTTCGATCTTGGTCTGCGCGTAACCGTCAACACGGACAATCGACTCATTACGGACACGACGGTTTCCAAGGAACTCTGGCTTGCGCACACGCGTCTCGGTATTCCGTTCTCGGATATAAAGTCCATAATTCTCGCTGGTTTCAAGTCCAGCTTTCGGCCGTTTCACATCCGCCAGGCGGCGATACGCAAAGTGCTTCCAGAACTCGACCGCTATGACGACGACGGAAACGTGCGGGCGAGTGTCGTACCGACATGAGAGGACTCAGAGTTCGAGACCAGCTCGGATATTGCCCTTCATAAAGCGTTCGAGTTCATCTACCGCCCGTTCGACGTCCTTCGAGTCATTTTCTGGGAAACGCACCAGGAACCGCACATAGAGATCCCCAACATTGTTGCCACGATGAACGCCTTTGCCTTTGAGGCGCAAGACCTGCCCGCTCTGTGCACGCTTTGGAATCGTGAGCGTGACCGAGCCATCGGGCGTTGGCACCTTCACTTTTGCGCCACGATACGCCTCTCCCACCGTGATGGGCAGATCGAGGTGCAGATCAAGGTCACGTCGCTCGAAAAGAACATGCGGTCGCACGTGAATTGCCAACACGAGGTCTCCCGGCGGACCTCCAAATGGACTGGGTTGACCGTGCCCACTGAGGCGCACCCGATCGCCATCTGTTGCGCCGGGCGGAATGCGCACAGTGACCGGCTCGCCACCATCTTGCAGCGTCAACTTGATCTCACTACCACGCAACGCTTGGGCGAAGTCGATTGTGATTTCGCTGGCAACGTCGGGTCCTTTTGCGCGCGCCGCGCCGCGTCCGCCGCCAGATCGACCTGAAAACATGTCGCCGAACAAATCACCGAGGCCCGCCCCGCCACCGGAGCCGAAGATGTCCTCAATACGAAAGCCGCTCCCTCCGCGTCCGCCTCCGCCTCCGAAACCTTCGGAGGCTCTTTGGTACGCACGCGCTGCGGTCGGGTCAAACCCTTCGCGAAGCGCGCTTTCACCGAACTCGTCATACAGTGCGCGCTTTTTCGAATCACTCAGCGTCTGGTAGGCGCGATTGACGGATTTGAACTTTGACTCGGCGCGCTTGTCACCCGGGTTCTTGTCCGGGTGCAACTTGGTTGCCAGCTTCCGGTAAGCCTTTTTTATCTCAGCTTCGGTCGCCGACTTCTCAACGCCCAGTTCCTGATAAAGATCTACCGCCATATTCTACTCTCTGAGTCAGTCAAAGTAGGCATTGATGCTCGCAATGGCAAGCATTCCTTGTTTGTCGTGCAATCACTTGCCCGACGTGCGGCTCCCTTACAACGGAATGCCAGCGGGATCCGGCCGAACTTTACCTCCGGGCCGGCGTCGAGGGGACGCGAACCGCACACCGGCCCGCTCTTGACTTTGGCAATCCCGTCTCACTAAAGCGCCCTGGCATTTCGCTCTGACAATGCCGGCAGCGCGTGCCAGCGAGATGGTAGCCGCGTACTTCATACCCATTGCGCAAGACTAGGGGTTGTTTGCAAACATAGCAGTAAGTGACTTGGCCCGATGTATCCAGGGTGTTACCCGTGTAGACATAACGGAGGCCCCTTTCCAGTGCGCGCTCTCGAGCAACACGACACACCTCTGGTGGTGTTGCTGGCACATCCAACAGACGGTAGTCGGGATGAAACGCAGTAAAATGAACGGGCACATCCGGTCCAAGTTCGCCCAGGATCCAATCCGTCATCTGATCAATCTCATCTCGGGAGTCATTTTCGCCCGGAATGAGCAGAGTTGTGAGTTCGAGCCAGGTCCGCGTGTGACGTTTCACGTAGCGAATCGTATCGAGCACTGGCGCTAGGTCAGCCGCGCACATCCGGCGATAGAAATCGGCAGAAAACGCCTTCAGATCAATGTTTGCAGCATCCATCACAGAAAAGAACTCCTCGCGTGCTCCTGGCGAGATATAGCCGGCAGTGACTGCAACGGTTCGAACACCGAGCGCGTGGCAAGCGCGCGCCGTGTCGATGGCATACTCAGCAAATATTACCGGATCGTTGTACGTGAATGCGACTGATGCACAGCCCCAATTTGCGGCGGTCTGAGCGATGTCATTGGGCGCCCCTTCGGTGCTGCTCCGTGAGTCGTCCCTAGCTTTTGAAATGTCCCAGTTCTGGCAAAATCGGCAGCCCAAATTGCAGCCGGCAGTTCCAAAACTCAATACGGCGCTGCCGGGGTAGAAATGGGCCAGCGGTTTCTTCTCAATCGGATCGATACAGTACCCGGAGGCCGTGCCATACGTCGTAAGCTCGATCCGATCACCGGCGCGCTGGCGTACGAAGCAAAATCCGCGCTGCCCGTCTAACAATTGGCAGGCTCGCGGACACAGAGTGCATTCAAGTCGACCGTTTTCCAGGGGTCGTTGCCAACCTCCCCGACAGAATTGACCCTGATTTGATCCCACGTACTAGTTTACGACTCGAGGAGGGAGAGAAAAGCAATATCGCGCAATTGGGGCCGCTTTCACCCAAGCGCAGGTGTGTGCTAAGACTTGCACGCCTTGTTCGACGCACTCATCAAAGGTTTTAGAGAAGCTCAGAATCGCCTGTCCGGACTCACGGAGCTCACGGCCAGCAACATTCAGCCGGCACTGCAAGAGGTTCGTGCCTCTCTGCTCGACGCCGACGTGGAACTCGGCGTGGTCAAGCGCCTGCTGGCCCGCATCGAGGATAAGGCGGTGGGTCAAACCGTTCAGACCCGCGTCAAGCACCAAGGTGTTGTCCATCGAGTTGGTGCTAGCGAGCAGTTCGTCAAGATCTGCCACGACGAGCTCATCCAGATGATGCAGTTCGAAGGTGAGCCTCTCCAATGGGGCAGCAACGGCAAAACGTCGATCATGATGGTCGGTTTGCAGGGTTCTGGCAAGACCACGACTGCAGCCAAACTTGCCAGATGGCTCAAGAAAGAAGGCAAAACCCCGCTGTTAGTGGCGGCAGACTTGCAGCGCCCAGCGGCTGTCGAACAACTGAGGGTTCTCGGTGAACAGATCGAGGTACCGGTGTTCTCGATACTGGGTGATACGCCCGTTGGGGTCTGCCGCGCGGCGCCCGCTGAAGCGAAGAAGTTAGGCTGCGATGTGATCATCTATGACACCGCGGGTCGGCTAGCGGTGGATGAGCTCTTGATGCAAGAGCTCAGTGAAATCAAAACCACGGTTGCTCCGGAGAACATTTTCCTCGTCGTTGACGCGATGATTGGGCAAGACGCTGTCAAGACAGCTCGCTCGTTCAATGAGAAGCTGTCGATCTCGGGTGTTGTACTCACCAAGCTCGACGGCGATGCTCGCGGCGGTGCAGCTCTCAGTATCAAAGAGGTTACCGGGGCCCCCGTAGTATTCGTTGGTATTGGGGAAACGACGGAAAAGTTGGATCTATTTCGCGCCGAGGGCATGGCAAGTCGTGTGCTTGGCATGGGTGACGTCGTTGGCTTGATGCAAGACTTCGGGCAAGTCATCGATCAGAAGAAGGCCGAACAGGATGCGATGCGTCTGATGTCCGGCGAATTCACGCTGCAAGACTTCTTGAATCAGGTGCGAATGATCCAGCAAATGGGGTCACTCAAAGACCTCATGGAAAAAATCCCTGGCATGGGTGCGATGATGCCCCCGGGCATGGCCGTCGATGACAAGGAACTCGTGCGTATCGAGGCCATGATTCAATCAATGACCGCCTCGGAGCGTGACGACCCAAATTTACTCGTTCGTGAACCAGGGCGAGTGAAACGTGTTGCCCGCGGTTCAGGTTCAAAGGATCAAGCCGTTTCAGAACTGATCCAGAAGTTCTTGTACCTGAAACAGATGATGGGTGGCCTTGGGCAGAACATGGGGATGCTCGGCAAGATCCCGGGAATGAAGGGGCTCGCAACGGCGCGCCATCTCCGGCGTGCAGCCAAGGGAGCGGGAATGCCCGGAATGGGAATGCCCGGAATGGGAATGCCCGGAATGGGAATGCCCGGAATGGGAATGCCCGGAATGGGGGGTGCGGATGAGGCAAATCGGATGAAGCCAATAAGCAAGACCGAACGCAACGCTCGCAAGAACTCACGCAAACGAGAGCGTGACGCTCGCAAAAAGAACAAGAAGTGAGTCCAGGAGC
This sequence comes from uncultured Polyangiaceae bacterium, assembly GCA_964499765.1. Lineage (GTDB taxonomy): Bacteria > Myxococcota_A > Polyangia > Polyangiales > Polyangiaceae > FEN-1139. Next base: position 2,982 of record CAZCNI010000069.1, on the reverse strand, counting down.
CTGACCGTGCTAGCTAATCCAATATTAGTCGGCGCAGTCGGGGTCATTGCGCTCCTGTCATTCGCGAGTTGCCAAAGTAATCAGGCTAGCTCAAGCCCGCAACCGAGCAATAAATCGCAACCCGTTGCACCTCCCCTGCAGTCAAAAACCAGCGTGCCCGAGCTGGCTGTTCCGCAATTGCCGACGGGTTCGAAGATCGTAATTGATGGTAACCTCGACGAACCTGCCTGGCAGCACGCCGGCACAACAGGAGATTTCGTCAATGTGGGCAACGGCGCGAAGGCCAACGGTCAGACCCTGAGTGGACGCGCATTGCTTACGTGGGATAGGGACTTTCTTTATCTAGCAATCGTCATCCGGGACACTGATATTAGGGGGGATTTCGCCCCCGACGCCGGAGATCCCCACCTGTGGACCGAGAGCACGGCCGAGGTCATGATCGATCCTGATGGAGACGGCGACAATCGCGACTACTACGAGATTCAGATCGGACCGCAGAACCTGGTCTTTGATTCTCAATTCGATGACTACAACCAACCTCGCATTACACCCAATGGTCCATTCGGTCATCAAGAGTGGACAGCGCGTGCTCAGAGTGCAGTGTCACTGCGTGGGACGCTCAATCAACCAAACGATCGCGACGACGGGTACACGGTGGAGGCTCAAATCCCATGGCAGTCTTTCACCAAGGCCAAAAAGGTGCCGCCCCATGTGGGGGATGAGTGGCGCTTGAACTTCTATGCGATGCGAAATAACGGCGGGTTGGCCTGGTCACCCATTCTAGGCCAAGGTAACTTCCATAAAGCTTCACGCTTCGGCAGGGTGAAGTGGGTCGAGTCGACAGGCGGTGCCAGATGATGGCTGGCTATTTGCTCAGGCAGCCGCAAAGTCGGGGGGATCCTGGACCCCTGCTGCGTGACGCTCCTCTGGTCGGCTTCCAGCGATACTCCTCACATTGCGTGGTCCCGAGCGCGTGGAACATGATAGATGTACGTCCGGTCGGGCTCGCGAGCTCAATTAGTGCCTGCGTACGACGACCGGCGGTGCGTTGGAAGCATATGGGCCTCACCACTTGTCATAGCTTTTGGTATTGGAGCCACAGCTGTGTCCATGGCTGAAACCTCTGGTTACCCCCAGCAGATCATTCGTGATCGGTACCGGCTCGAAAGGATGGTTGGTCGCGGCGCTCTTGCAACCGTGTGGGTCGCGCGCGATTTGCGCGTCGGAGACTGTGTTGCCATCAAGTTGTTATCGGGACCGTATCTTGGCGACGCTGAAGCTCGCCACCGGTTCCAACGTGAAGGCGAGACTGCGACACGACTACGTTCCAAATTCGTGGCCCGTTTCTTCGACTACGGTGTGACGACCAATGGAGTTCCATTTCTCGTTATGGAGCTGCTCCACGGTCTAACGCTCGATGACTACGCGCGGCGTGTGGGTCGCATGCCGTTGCGGCACGCCGTACGCTTTGGGGTGCAGCTCTGCCGCGGTATTGCTCACGCACATCGCCGTGGGATTATTCATCGGAATCTTACGCCGGCAAATATCTTCCTGCACAGCGAGCTTTCTGTAAGTGCCGATGACTACATCCTGAAGATACTCGATTTCGGTGTTGCCAAGGTGCAGGACTCGGCAGCGGATTCCGTGGCAGCCATGGCCTTGCGTGCTCAGTCAACCGTTGGATCGCCGCTCTTCACCGCTCCAGAACTACTGCAGGGGCAGCGCAGTGTTGATCATCGCGTGGACTTGTACTCAATCGGTATGATTCTCTTTAGGCTGCTGGCTGGAAGAACCGCGTTTGATAGTGACGCGGGAATTGATCCAGTAACCGCAATATTGTCGCAACCGATTGTCAGTCTTTCCGCGCTCGCCCCAGAGCTGCCACCTGCCCTTGATGCATGGTTTCAACGAGCGTGTAAGCGAAACCCTGACGAGCGATTTCAACGCGCCAACGACTTGGCTTTGGCCCTGCACCAAGCGGCGGGGTTCGAAGGCTCACTCGATATCCATCTCGAGCCGGGCCACGTGCCGGTCGTGCCTGAGCCAATGGTGCTCGACTCCGAGAGTGTGGATGAAGTGCCTACGCAGCGCTGGATCCCACCAGCTGAAGATTGAAGTGGCGATCCTAAGGTCAAGATCTCCCCGGAGCGGAAGGGAACGAGCGATTGTGCCCTCGAAACGACCCGCATCTGGCATCGCACCCCGGCTTACCCCTTGGAAACGACATTAGAATGTCTTTTCTCGGAGGTAAACCGCTGACCGGAGACCCAAATCGGTCGTTATTGCAGCAGGGCTGCTTAAAGAAGACATTAGAATGTCTTTTCTCGGAGGTAAACCGCCGACGGGAGACCCAAATCGGTCGTTATTACAGCAGGGCTGCTTAAAGAGGACATTAGAATGTCCTTTCTCGGAGGTAATCCGCCGACGGCCCCGCAACGAGTCGCTGATGGGGGTGTGGGAGTGGTTTTAGTGAAATCAGCTCATGCTGACCTTACCAACCCTTGCCGCTCCGATCCAAGGCACGAGCTGACCACAACCGAGGCCGCGATGAAATTGGAGGGTGGGGATCTTCTAGAGGCGATATCGCTGACGAATGATCGCTTCGTTCTCGGCGCAGGTTTGGGTCTGCTGTTTTGCTAACCTCAGCTGTCTTTGCGCAGCCTGCACGCCGGACAGCGCATTCAAGAGTGCATCCTCTGACGCGTCTGCAGTGCTGCCCGAACCAGTTGAATCGCTGACGATGGCCCGCGCCTGACCAATGGCGTCGACGCCCATCAGATGCGAGTCATAGGCTTTCGTACATAAGTCCTTCAATTGACAGACATCGTCCGATTTGCAGGGCAGGTTCCGCAACTGATCTAGCCAGGCCCGCTTGTCATGATTGGACGCTTGCCGCGTCATCTCGACCGCGTGCACGATTTGAGCGGTCGTCCCTTGGGTACTGTCGTCGGGCGAGTGCCGGCAAGACAAAAGAAGAAGCAC
>CAZCNI010000068.1:0-7861 GCA_964499765.1 uncultured Polyangiaceae bacterium | reverse complement strand
GCCGGCGTTGCTTGTCGTTCTCAATCCAGCGTATCTGATGTTCATGCGGCAATGTCGCTACTACGCGGTGGTGTCATTGCTGTCCCTCGTGCTTCTTGCTGGCTTCTGCCATCCGAAGAAAACCGCGCGCAGTCTCGTGATGTCAGGTGCCGTTGGAGGGGTTGCGGCGCTCTCGTTGATGTTGACCAACTACATGAACGCGGTGGCCGTTGGTCTGATGCTTCTGCTGCTGTTCCTCCTGGTACGCTATCGAACGCGACAGAATCTGACGTATCTCGGCGTTGTCTATTGCGCACTCATAGGTGTCGGCGCCTATGTTCTGGTTACGGCAAACCCGTTGGCTCTCAGCGTTAGTTTCAAGAGTACAGTCACCGGGGCGCATCGGATTGCGCTGCTGCTCTGGTGGCACGCCACGGGACTTGCACACTTTGAGTTCTTTCCCATAATCACGGTGCCGCTGTTACTTGGGCACTGGTTCTTGCAGCGCAAGAGCCCAAACGCAAAATTGCCGCGCGAGGGCTTGCTACTCTGCCTCTTGCTTTTCTTGTACAGCGTCACCATCGTTGCGTTCTCGCCGCAATCCGTCGATGCAAGTACTAGCGTTGCTGAAATGCGCTACGTGGTGGTGCTGGTGCCGATTGGAGCAATGGCTACTGCTGTCATGTTGGTTGAGTTCTGGCGAACCACGGGTTGGTTTGGTCGTGTGACGGCGCGTTGTATCGGGGTGTTGCTGGTAACGACCAACGTGTTCACGTCGGCATTCATGAACAAGCAGCCCTTGCGGTCGACCTTGTTCGAATATCTCTGGGAGAATACCCATGACTATACGACCGGGAATGAAGCAGTCATTGCGTACCTCAAGACATTGCCGCCGGGCCGCGTCGTAAGAATCATTCCGGATTTCATGACGTATCCGGCCATGTTTTATGCGCCGCAGCAGCACTACTGCTGTCAATTGAGTGACGATCACGTCCTGGAGCCTACGTTGCGAGCACAACTGCCCGACTACGTCTATCTCAGTCGCGTATTGCCTGACTACCTCTTGGTGGGTGCTTCCATTGATGCGCAACAACTTCTGTATCAGAGCACCATGGCTTTTGGCACGGGCAAGTACCGTCTGGGCCCAGTCATTGGAACAGACTACCGAGATTGCTCTCGACCGGAGATACCCTGGCACTGCTTCCGACCGGGGTTAGAAAGCCGGCGAGGCTTTCTCGTCCTAGAGCGAGTTGCTACCGAACGTAAAGGTACCTAGCAGTCCCGGCGAGAAAAGCTGACACCGATGCGGTCATAACTGACCATGATTGCCAAACTGCCGCTTGCGCCACGATTCGAGGACGCCGTCAATCGCCGCCGGTTGCATGATCGCGCCTAGGGAAGTTCGTGCAGCGTGCTCATCCCCCGCGTAATAGGCTACCTGTGCGTACTGCAAGTTCATCGCCGGACTGCTGGCAAATTCACGGGCATGGGGCGTGAGTAATTGGTAGGCAGCGCCGTAGAGACCCAACATGAGATAGGCTTGAGCGGTGGCGTGGACACGTTGCGGCCCGTCGACTTTCTGCGATTGATCTTTCCAATAGGCGTACGCGCCGATCTGGGCGTGAATATCCGAGACGGATTGCTGAGGGCCTTCAGCTTCCATATGTGCAAGAACCTGAAGTGCCTCATCAACATGATCCGTTGCCGCTAGTACCCGAGCGGCGCGCAGTGAATAGCGGCAAGTCAGGCATGAGCGTAGTGCCGAGCGCGCGTGCTCCGCTGCTTGTGGCTCGTTCAGTCTGACTTCGAGGAAGGCCAGCATTGCGAATGATTCGCCAGAAAGATCGTGGACCAGATCGGTAGCAAGAGATTTCGATATATCGATCGACACTGCGAGCCCTGGCAATACCAGCTCCGCAACGGTGTTGCTTCCTTGTTGGGCAAATACCTGAAAGAAGCGTTTCGCAGACGCAAGGCGAGCCTCGTCCAAATCGGGAGTGATGTCGGCTTCCAGAACCGCGCCGTCGTAGGCACAGCGCACTGCGATCCGGTGCTGGCGTCGAGTGACTGCAGCGTCGTGACAGCTGCTCAATGCTCGCACGGCCTCGGTGATGTTGCCGTTGGCTCTGGCTGAATTAACCAGCTCCTGCTGAGCGACGGTGCTCAACGGGTTCACTAGCTTTTCATGGGTCCAGAAGCGTTCTGTGCTGGCGTAATCCTGAGCGCGAGCCATGCCCCGTGTGCAATAAAGTGCGAGAATACACACCAGAGCTGCCGAGGATGACACGTGCGCGGTCCGCGACCGAGCAATCATCGGCAAAAGGCCTGCCAGCAGTAGCGCTAAACCGAGTGTTGGCAGGAACAAGAACCGCTCGTAGATTACGCACTGTAGGTGAGTTGGAATTAGATTGGCAGTTGGAAGAAGCGAAACAAGAATCGTTGCGCTACCGAGTGCGACAGCAGGAGCTCGCCGTCGAGTGAGCAGTGCGAGTGCAGTGAGTGCAACAAGAACCCCTCCGCCAATAACCTCGTACGTGGGACTTAGTATGAGCTGGTTATGGTGGTTGAACGCGACAAGTCCGTGTTCGGCGGCCTGTGGAAACGGAAAAACAAGCAGCTGTGCGGCGCGCCCGAATGTCTCGAAAACTAGCCCCAATCGGGTGGTGAGTACCTGTTGATCCCCCGCTGCGTGTCTCCAGGTCACAATCGGAAATAGCTGGCTACGCAATGCCAAGTAGGCAAAAGCGACTAGCAATTGCAATGGGATCTCCTTGAACAGGGACGTGAAGTAGCGTTTGGTGAGTGGAGGGTGTCCGGCGTGCGACCAGTGTTCAATGGCGATGAATAGCGGCAACAATACAGCGGTTTCTTTGCTGGCGTAGGCACAGAAAGTGGCAAGTAGTTCGATGGTCCACGAAACGGCGCGAGCATCTGCCCGTTTCGAATAGGCCTTGCATGCCAGAAGCATGAAAATGGTGACGAGCAGATCGGTCCGACCTGATATCCAAGCAACGCTTTCCGCTTTGGTCGGATGCCACGCAAAGACGAGTGCGCAGAGCAATGCCCAATTCGCGGTACGGGTCCAGCGCATGAGACTGTCTGCGACTAACCCTGCGGCGATCATGGCCAGCAAGAGATTCGTTGCATGAAAGACGTCTGGGTTGCCCTTGCCTACTGCCAAATCCAGCGCGTATGAGAGGTGGAGCAACGGCCGAAAATAGACCAGGAAACTTGCGTTGGCACCCGTCCCGGTATCGAAAAATGAATGCGTGAAGAATCGACTGGGATGGGCGAATGAGTGAATGTGCGGGTTGTTCTCGATGAGATGGGTGTCGTCCCAGAGAAATGGCCCGCCAAGGGCAGAAATGAATGGAATCGCTGCCGCAACGGCAACCAACGTGAGCAACAGGGCAGCACGAGGCGACGCCTGAAACGATGCGTCCCGGGTCAACGGGTGTCGACTCGGGACTTCATCGCAGCTGCGAGAGCTATGCACTACGTTATGGGAACCTAGTTGCTGCCGTGGCCGTTTGCCCTGCAGCTACATTGACTGTAACGACCTTGCGACCATGTTCGGGGTGTACAAAGACGACCGTGTGCGTTCCTGCCGCCACCGATAGGCCCATCTTGGGAGTGGTGCCCATGGGACGACCGTCGACAATGACACTCGAAACTGGGATCGAATTGGCGTTGAGCGTGCCTTGCCCAGCCGCAGGTTTAGGTGGAGCGGTCTTGGTTGGCGCCGGAGTAGTAAGCGCGACCGGGGCTGTCGGGGTCTTATGAGTTGGCGGCGTCGAGGCGGGTCGAGGCGCTACCGCTACATGAGCAGTCTCTTCTGCCGCAGCCTGGCCAGCCTTGGAAAGATCGATTTTGAAAGTTCTCTCTGCTTCACCCGTGTCGAAAGAGAGAGGAGTTTCGAAGTCAGAGTATCCCTTCCTCGACGCAACCAACTTCCACTCCTTGTCAGTGGTGATATCGATGCGTGTCGGAAGCTTGGTCAACGCGCGCTTCTCGGAACCCGAAACTAGCATGACCTTGGCACCGTCTGCGTTGGTACCGGGTTCAATGTCCGCAACACCGCGAAGCACCTTGAGTTTCAAGGGCCCGACCACTTTCTGGTCGTCACTGGAGACCGTGACTTTCTCCTCATAGGTCTCGTAACGATCGCTGCCACCGACTTTGATGGTGTGTTCGCCGGTCGTGATATCCTTGATGTCCTGGGGCAGGGCGCCGAACTCTTTGCCGTCGACCCACAACTTGAGCCCGGAACCAGCCGCTGAAACTTTCAAGCCGGACCCGCCTGCGGAAGGTGTGAGATCGATGTTGACGACCACATCTTCTCCAGCCTTGATGTTGACCGGTTGATCCGCGGCATTCGCGTATCCGGGGGCCTTGATCTTGACAATGTGCGCGTTGGAGGTTGACAGATCGCGAACCACGCAGGGCGAAGTGTCGCACTGCTTGTGACCGTCAACGAACACCTGAACCGTATCGACTTGTTTCTTTCCGGGGCCAGCGACGGCCACTACTAGACCGCCTTGCCGCGGCAAGAACAAGAACACGGAGATAGTAACGAGGACCACGAGCGCCGCACCAACCGCAATCAACGCGGATGGGCTCAATCTGCGGGACCGTTGGAAACTGGTTTCGAGCGGGGGGATAGAGGGCATGCCCATTGCCGGCGGAACGGACAGCGGCCGTGAAACAGCAGGCATCGGCAGCACTGGCTTCAAGCTTGGCGGCGATGGAGGAGGGCCAGATGGCACCTGCGACTGACGCAACGACTGGGTTCCAAACGGTGCCGACGACAGGGCGCCTGAAGGTGGAGCTGGTGGTGCCGAGGGTCGGTGACTTCCGCCGAAACCAGGCGGTGACGGCGGTAGCGAAGGGGGAGGGCCTGACGGACGAAAACCGCTGGGCACCGGAGGAAAAGGAAGCGACGGGGGCACGCTGGGTAGGGGTGCCAGCGGAGGGGGTGCGGCTGGCATTCCCGCGGCAGGTGCCGGAGCCTTGCGCGGTCTAAGCGCTTCTTCCGCAATGTGCTTGTCGAAAATTGCCGTCTTCTCGTCGTCGTCGTCCCAATCGATGTCCATCGAGTTGGGCGATGGCCCCGCATTGGATGAACCCGATGTCATCGGTACAGTGGGTGTAAGACCCAAAGAAGTAGCTACCAGTGGCTTGACCGAAGGCACCACGGGTACGGGTGATGACAACGGCAGATTCGGCAGAGGTGGTGCTGTCGACGGGGTAGGGAGCGACGCCGTGCGGGGTGCCGTGCTCGTTGCTGCCTGTGGGGTTGGCGGTCGTGGAGGAGTTGCGCTCACTGCCGGCAGAGATGCCGGCGGCATCGGTGGCGGTGGGGGTGGCGCTGGAAACGAGGCAGCTGATGATGGTGCCGGTGGTGCCGGTGGTGCTGACGGAGCCACATTGGGTGCCGGATGCATTGCGGCGGACGGTGGCATCGGCGGAGGAGGAGGAGGCGGCGCTGAAAGATTCGGTGTCGGACCGTGAGCGTTATTAGAAGGAGGTGGGGGAGGCGGTGCCGCTGGAGCTGCGGACGGCATCGGCAATGGTGGCATTGCGTGTGATTGCGGACTCGACGGGGGCGTCGGCATTGACGCGCTCGCAGCACCATCTTTGGGCGGTGGAGGCGGCGCGGGCAAACCGAGCAGCGTCTTGCTCCGCATCGCGGGCGGAGCAGCCGGTGCTTTGCTGGGCGGGGCTGGAGTAGGTGGCGGCATACTGGGCGGTGGCGGTGGAGGCGGCGCCGCGCCAAAAGCCGATTGCATGGGTCCAGGCCCTGGAGACGAAGACTTTCTCGATAGAAGATCATCGAATACGTCGAGATCCGATCCGCCCTTGTCACTCATGATGCGGTCATTCTCCTGAAATGTCGGATATTGGCACAAGTAAACTACTAGCCGGTGAAACCTTCAACCGAGCAACACGAAGTGACCCAAAACAAGGACCGGAACGTACAGCACCGGGAACACCCTATAAGACAATCGCATCGTGCTTCCGTGTACACTACAACCGCGAGCCACGGTTGGCGAGGAACAAATGAGCACTTTTTTAGGTGGTCAGCTCTATTTCTTGCCCGCCCCAAGGTTTCAATCGCGCAGCGTTCGCGCGGCCACAATTACAGTTCAACAACCTTTATTCATGTTGGCTGTCTGGACCGCCGCCACGACCGTGTTGTTCACTCGGAGTCAGTAGGGGCCTGGGAAGTTTCTGGACGAAGATTCTCCGTAAGCGGTGGTTTTTTTGCTCGTTGGTACCGGACCCGCTTGTCTTGAAGCGGCATCCACTCTTTGGGCGGGACGATCGGTGTCTGCTGAAAAATCCTGACGCCTCGCGGCCCATCGCGCCGAATCAGCCTCACCGCATTGCTTGTCGTGCTCGCGGCAGCGCCTAGTTTGATACTGAGCGGGTGGCCGAAGTACAGGATTCGCTCAGCACTGAGCTGCCGCAGTAGACCCTCCAGCATCTTGCCGTCGCGTGTTGAGTCTGGACTCGAGGCAACCTCCGCATAGACCCAAATGCGCCCGGGAAGTTCCCCAATTGCCGCGCTGGTCCGCGCAGCGGGTGTTGGACTAGACATGCCTGAAGCGAGTCTCAGCGCACCGCTCGCTGGAGCAGCTTCACTCAATTGCATGCCGCTTTCATCGAGCCACACGCTCGACGCCCGGTTGAGATGCTCGTTGGGTTCGATGGACAAGACGCTCTGCACTGCAACATCGCTCGGGCCAGCTTGCGCAAGCCAGCGAGGATCGATGGCGATTAGCGAGACACGGGTCTGTGGTCGCGTTGGATCCGGACGGACGCGGGTTGTTGCAATCGCTGGTGGCCAACCTTTCTGCTCAATTCCACGGGTGTTCCAAGTTCCTTCATTCGGTTCTTTGGGCGCACAGCGCGTGTCGAGCGGTGGCAACGGCAGTAGTCTGCGTTCGGTCAAGTAAAAGAAATCACGCGACTGCGTGCGAACATAGCGGGGAAAATGCATGAGATTCATGTAACGAATCATGCGCCGCCCCATGAATTCAAACTGCGCATTGCCAGGCACTTCTCCTCGCGCTTCCCATTGATTGTCGAGTTTGCGCCCCAATACTGGCAGCGAGCTTTTCTTGCCCACTCGGTAAAACTCGAAACCCGTGTGTCCAGGATTCATGTCTAGTTGAAGACCGTATTGACATCGAGCGCCTTGCATTGCCAAAGCCAAGTGCGTCGCGTCAATGCTCGAACCATAGAAATAACCTGCGAAGCCCTCTTGCGTGAGACAAATGCCCGTGCGCACGGTGCGTGTTGCATCTTCCCAGCCTGGCGGCACGCCTCCCCACCAGGACCGTTGATAGGGGTTGACCTTATCGTCCATGACCAGGGGCGTAAGATTCTGACGAAACGACACGATACTCTCTGGAATCGCTTCGTCATTGGGCCAGGTGCCAAACCCCGTGGACCCGTCACTCATTCGCGCAACGGTCGCTGCGAAGGGCTTGGGGGGCAAATATACGACCGAGTCTGCCATCATGCCGAACTCGCCGTGCGTTGCCTGAAAGCCGCCATTGAAGGCCCCAACGAAGCTCGCTAGTGTCTCCGGATCGCGAGGGACCTCGCCCGAACCTGTTTCACCCGTTGCTGTTTTGGGCTCGCGGGTCCCACTCATCATGTGCAAATCCAGATGCCGCGGGTCCCAGAGCACCACGAACACTTTGGTGTAGGCGCGCTCACGATCCGTACGAATGAAGGAGAACAGGAAAGGGGGGGCTACTTGCGACTGGCGCGCCACGAACGGATCACCGTCGAGCTCTGACCATTGGCCCTCTCGCGGCAAGGGATCCTTCAGTACCGGCTTCATGCTTGCTGGTGGCCAGCCCGATTCAGG
>CAZCNI010000067.1:5574-7890 GCA_964499765.1 uncultured Polyangiaceae bacterium | reverse complement strand
AAGCGCCGGGGCCGCATTTCAGCTGAACTGGCCCAAGGGCAAGCGCTGGTTGAGGCAAGTCTTCGAGCAGACAACGCCCGACGCGCAGCGGCCGGTCAACGTCCACGTTTCAAGATATCCGATCGCCGAATTGCCCCTTCAGACTGGTTGCTCGATAATGAGACACTTCGATTGGAGCGGGAGATGCAACAAGGCGCGGAACGCTACCGCGAGCACGTGCGCAAGACGGTGTTGCGCAAGCTTCAGGAGTTGCCCCAGCGCTCGGTTGGCGAACTGATACTGGTACTGCTCGAGCGCGTGGGCTATTCGGATTTCCAGACCGTCAAGCGACCCGGAACGCACGGAGCGGAACTGCACCTGTCGGGACGACTCACGCTCCCGCACGGTGAGTACCGCGCGGCTCTCGTCATCCGACGCGATGGTCGCGAGATCGGCCGTGAACGCGTGACGGAATTGCGTGGCGCGCTGCACCACTACGGCCCGGCCCAAGTCGGCTGCCTCATCACCACGGGTCAGGCCTTGAGCGGTGCAAGAGAAGAAGCTTCCGCGCCCAATGCAACCCCCGTCAATCTGATCGATGGGCTGGCTCTGGTGCGAATGTGCGAAGACGAAGGTATCGGTGTTGTCCGAACCACCATCAACTTGCCGGTGCCCGACGTGGATCTCTTCGATGCGCTGCGTAGCGGTTAAGCGTTCATCGCATCTTGTAGTGACGCCCGCCGATGACGCCGAGGAATGGTCGAAGGACCATCTCGTCCGCTGGCTGCGTTTGCCCTGCGTGACGCCGAGGAATGGTCAACGGACCACTCCGGTGCTCAAATCCCCAAGGATGTTCCGTGACGCCGAGGAATGGTCGGAGGACCACTCCGGTGCTCGGTCAAACTTCGCCAGCAAACGAGCTTGGCGGACGGGTTCTCTGAGGGGTGATGAATGGTCAGGCGTAGCGGAGGCTAATATTCAATCGGCCTGTCTTGCAGTGCTCAATCGGTGTCGGTGGTTCAGAGGTGCGCTGCTGGCCTGTGCTTGCGGCTGCGCATCCACGCCAAGTTCCAAGTTTCCAAACGCAGCAGCTGCAGTCGCGCGTATGCGCGTCAGTATGGCCTGCGATCGTGCCATTCAAGTCGAAGGTAAAGTCGACTACTTTGAAGGTAATCGCCGGGTGCGTGGCACTGTTGATGTTCTGGCCGCACTACCGGAACAGGTTCGAATCGACGCGATCAGCCCATTCGGCATTAACCTCTCGACTCTCACCTCAGACGGCAAGTCCTTCTCACTGTATGACCTTCAGTCGAAAACCTACTCTTGGGGCCCCGCAAAAGCGTGCAATCTGGCGCGCTTTACCAAGGTAGCATTGCCGCCTTTTGTGCTGGTGCAACTGCTTCGCGGAGAGCCGCCGGTGCTCGTGCATCGGCCTGAAGATGCCTATCTTCGCTGGCAGTCCAATTGGTTCGGCGGCGGGCACTACGTGCTTGAGATTCATGGAAATCACGAAGCAATCGAGACAGTAACGCTGCAAGTACCCGAACGAGACTGGACTCTTCCGTGGCAGGCCCAGCACCTGCGAATGACCGACATCACCGTAGTGCAAGCAGGTCGCACTCTGTACGAGGTCATGATTAGTGGCTACGCGTCGGCGTCCACCGCCCCACCGCGCGAAGACCCCGACGGACTCGAGCCTACCCTAATGCCGAGCGGACCCCAGTGTTCCGCCGAACTCCCACGGCGACTCCGATTCGTGTCTAGAGACGGGGACACCGATTTCGTCTTGGAATACAAGACTGCAGTTCACAATCCTCCGTTGCTTCCGTCAGCGTTCCAGCAACCGATTCCCGGCGGGGTGCGCACATTGCACGCCGAGTGCTTGGACTAGCGCCACCATCTCCGCACAAACGTTGCGAATCTTCCGCGCCGTATAGGACAATCGCGGCGCCGGCGTGAAGCTTTGATGAGGACGTGAATGTGCTAGAGTCAGCCCCGATGGTGCGAACCATAGCAAGACTGATGACGTTGCCAGGACCGCGCGCGCTGGCCCCAAGCCTACTTTCAGCATTCAGTGTTATTCTGTCGTGGCCGTGCATCGCAGCCCCCTTGCCTGTTCGCTGCCGGTCGCAACGGCCTCAAACTTTCTTGATGCGCTCCTCTTACATCAAGCATGGGGTCATCGATGGGGCTGCGCACCTGAAAGCCGTTCACTATCGGGTTGCAAAATACGGCACAGTGGAAGGCGCGCCAAGCGAAGGGCACTCGACCGCGGCATCCATGGCCGTACAGAGTTCGTTCTTTGGGCACCCAATTCGGCTCAATCGTCGTATCGTT
>CAZCNI010000067.1:0-5564 GCA_964499765.1 uncultured Polyangiaceae bacterium | reverse complement strand
GCGAATCGAACAGCGCTGCAGCAAGCCCAAAGACGCCTACTACCCCAAAAACGTCGGTGGTCTCCGGGAGACAAACACCATCCGCGGTGGAGAGATTTCCAATCACTTGTTTGGCATCGCAATCGACATCGACCCGAATCGAAACGCGTGCTGTCATTGCGTGGGGAATTGGAAGAAGGACCCCAAGTGTGCAAAGCAAAGCCAGAGCCCGTTCGATCACAGCGAGCTAACGCATTGTTGGGTAGATGCTTTTGAGCACTTCGGATTCTACTGGTTGGGCCGAGACACGCTTGAAGACACCATGCACTTCGAATTTCTGGGTAATCCGGATCGGATCAGTGCCCGCTAGGAGCCTTAGCTCACCCTGCGGCAAGCGGGTCGCTCGCCGCTTTTTGGTTCAGTCGAATAAATTGCGGATGCAGCCCGGGTAATCGGTGATCAGACCATCGACTTTGATTGAGTCGAGATGCTGTGCCATCGCACATTCATTGACCGTCCACACGTTGATGAACCCGCGAGAGGCTCGCACCCGGTCCATTCCAAGAGCGCTAACCATGCTGCAGTGCGGGTGCACACCTTGCCCAGCTGCCCGCGGATCCGCCAATGCTTCGGGCGCATTGACGTCAACCAGCTGCGCGAATGGCACCCCTGGCTTCTGTTCATGGGCCCACGCTAGAACGTCGGTCGAAAACGATGAAAGGAGAACTCGTGACTTCAATTCGACGTCAGCGCGCACTTCAAGCTCACGCATGACAGCAGTCGCAAGACGTCGCGAGTTGTTCATCTGGGGCTTTAGCTCGATGTTCAAGTACGTGCTGCGACGAGCAGCCCAGCTGAGCACGTCTGCGAGTAGCGGGATTTTTCCCCCATCGAGCAAGTCGATACATTGCAGCTCAGCCACTGGAACATCGAATAGAGCACGCGTATCTGCCCCGCGCGTCATGCGTTCGAGTGACTCATCATGAAAGACGACGATGGCGCCTTCGTAGTTAAGCCGCACATCGAATTCGATCCCATCGGCACCTTGGGCGAGAGCAGTCTCGAAAGCCGGAAGCGTGTTTTCGGTCTCGCCGTCGCGGACTCCTCGATGCCCATAGATCCAAGGCCTGCGTGCTGCACGCTGCGGCCAACTCATTCGTTGTGCTCTAATAGACCGACGATCTCTTTGAGTACTGCCTTGGCGGCACGCGTTTCATGAGGTGCGAAAGCGACACCTCCAACCACCGGGTGCCCGCCACCACCAAACCTACGACAGATGCTACCAAGATCGTGTTGCCGCACGCGAGGTCCCCACGGATTGAATCCAAGTGCAATTTTGAGTGCGCCAGGGATGCGCCCCAGTAGAACCGAGTAGGTCGATTGAGGAAACAAGAAGTAGCTGGCAAACTTCGCAAATGTGGGGTGTTCTCGGTCAGAGATGTCCGAAACGACAACCGCACCTCGATCATCAGTACAACCGCGAACATGGTCCAAGAAATCGGTTTGTTCGTGCGCGATAAGTGAAAATGCCTCAGCAGATTCAGGTAAGTCCGCCACTTGGTCGAGCGACATCTCTTGAAATGATGCCGCCATACGGCTGACGAAATCGTCATTACCAAAACGCTCGACCACCGCGAGAAACCGCGCACGAGGATTTGAGCGATCCAACGCAGCCGCAGCCGATTGGAATCGCGCCGAATCAACCAAATCGGCGAACTCGACTAGTGATTCCAGGTGTCCCAACGAGAGCCCAAAATCGCGTTCCGAGACTCGGCTAATGAGCCCCGCGCAAGACGCCGATTTTGGATCGAAGTGATACTTTCCGGTCCCAACTCGCGATTGAAAGACTTCTGATTCAGTTTGATTGGAGAAAGCTGTTGTATGGTGATCGAAGTACCACGTCAGTTCGGCACCCGGGTAGAATCGATAATCCAGAATGGCGTTCGAGTCGCCGTTGAGCATCTGCGGGCCAAACGAGAGCGGAGTAGGCCCATAGATGCAGGTCCGATACTGGAACTCGCGTATGTCTGGCTCAACGTGCCGTATCAAGCGGGTGAACAGAGCAGCACTCGCCAGCCCGTCCAGACAGTTGCCGTGGGTTGCGACAATCATTCGCATGTGCGTGGGTTATCACGGACTGAGCAAGCGGCGAGCAATGTATCGAGAATTGACGCACCGGTTAGCGCTATGAGTCGGCTCTTGAACTGATTTGGCATCTTGTTCCCAGCGATGCCGGATTTCAGCAACTCCTCTGCGCAACTGTCGATAACCCCCCGAGCGCTAATGGTCCCAACACCCCTGACCGATTCTCAACTTCCTCCATGTGTGAGCGAACTGCCCTGTCCGCCACGAATACTCCATCTCTGTGGTTTGATCCCCACTCGGCCGATGGTCGCAATCGTTGGCACTCGTAGACCCACGCTCGACGCCGTGCTTTTCGCAGAGAAATTGGCCAAAGATCTCATCGCATACGGGTTTGCTGTAGCCTCCGGGGGTGCAGCTGGCATTGATTCGGCAGCGCATCGCGGCGCACTGCAAGCCCGTGGTCAAACATTGGTTGTTGCGCCCTCCGGCTGGTACAGCCCATACCCCGCGATCAATCAGCCGCTCTTCGAGCAAATCGTCGCCGGCAATGGCGGATATCTGTCACTGGTAGATCCTTACTGCAAGCCCATGGCAAGCCACTTCTTTGCCAGAAATGCGCTCATGGTAGCACTGTCACGAGCAACCGTGCTGATACAGGCCCCCGTGCGAAGCGGTGCACGAAACGCTGCGCACGTAGCGCGCAAACTGGGACGGCAATTGTACGTGGTGCCTTCAACTCCATGGATTGAACAGGGACTCGGATGCATTTTGGAGCTCAAGTTGGGCGCGCGCCCGTTGGGCAGCATCCGCGACCTACTCACCGGACTCGTCGAGATTGGCGTGCATGGGAATACCAATCCGTTGCAACTGCAACTGCCACTCGAGTCAGCGTGTGGCAGCGTTTCTACTCGAGCGCAGGACAAGATCAGAGCCTCTGGTGACAGGTACTTAACTGCGAGATTCACCAGCACTGACCCCAACCTGCAACCTGTGGTCAATGCCCTTAGCAACGGTTGCCACACCGTTGACAGCGTCTGTGCATTCACCGGTTGGAAGCCTCCCAAAGTTCATGGCGCGCTTCTGCGGCTCACCTTGGATGGACAGATAAGGGTGACCTCGGCCGGAAGGATTGAAATTATAACACTTTGAAATATAAAGTATTTTCACTTTGACCAAACGACCTAACTTGCGTCAAGCGGGTTCAGGTCGCATTCAGGGGGCGGAAAGGACTGTCATTCGCATGGGTAAAACCCTCGTAGTCGTAGAATCGCCAGCCAAGGCGAAGACGATAAAAAAGTACCTTGGAAATGGCTACGAGGTTCTTGCTAGCAAAGGTCACGTCAAAGACTTGCCCAAGCGAATGGGAATCGACGTCAACGCAGGCTTTGCAGAAACCTACGAGGTCATTGACGCCAAGGCCAAAGTGCTCTCTGAACTCAAGTCAAAGGTGAAGCAAGTCGACACACTACTACTTGCAACCGACCCTGATAGAGAAGGTGAAGCAATAGCGTGGCACTTGGCCGAGGAGCTGACGCGACCAGATTTGGAAGTCCTTCGTGTCGAATTTCATGAAATAACGAAGAAGGGCGTTAGCAACGGGATCGACCACCCGCGGGCACTGGATACTCACCTCTATGATGCCCAAAGAGCTCGGCGCGTGCTCGATAGAATCGTTGGTTACGATGTGTCAGCGCTGGTCTGGTCCAAGCTCGCGTTTGGTTTGTCTGCGGGCCGCGTCCAGTCCGTAGCACTTCGCTTGGTCGTTGACCGTGAGCGTGAGATCGAAGCCTTCAAGCCCGAAGAGTATTGGAATATCGCAGCAACGCTACGCACTGAAAAGGGCGGCTCGTTCGTAGCCAGATTGACGTCGGTAGATGGGGCAAAAGCGGAAATCGGTAACGGCGAGCAAGCCGCGAATTTAGCGGCCGATCTGGATTCTGCGAAGTTCCGAGTACTCACCGTAAACAGGCGCGAACAGCGCCGAAACGCGCCGGCACCTTACACGACCAGCAAGCTTCAGCAGGACGCATCGTCCTACCTACGCTACCCAACTAAGCGGACGATGAGCATAGCTCAGCATCTGTATGAGGGGATTGACCTCAAGAAAGACGGCGGTCCCGTTGGTCTCATCACGTACATGCGTACCGACAGCGTACGCGTAAGCCCCGATGCGATCGACCAGCTGAGAGTACATATCGGAGAGCAATTCGGAGCCGCGTATGTGCCGGCCAAACCCAACGCGTTCAAGTCGCGAAAAAGCGCGCAAGAAGCACACGAGGCAATACGACCGACGTCCCTGGAATTTGCGCCTGAGTCAATCCGCAAACATCTGACTGACGAGCAGTATCGCGTATACAAGCTCATCTGGGATCGCTTCGTGGCATCCCAGATGTCACCGGCCGTTTACCAACAGACGTCCGTCGAAGTAGAGGCGCAGCCGACACGAGTTTCCGCGAGTTCCAAGCAGCTCATTCTGCGCGCCAGCGGCAGAAATATGACCTTCTCGGGGTGGCTCGAAGAGTACCAACACGGCAAGGGTGACAAGCCATTCGGAGACGAAGCCCCGCGCGAACTGGCTGGCGAAGACGAAACCTCTGACCCAGAAGCCGCGGCTCGTGAATCGCAAGCATCCGCGACAAGTCAAGCACGAGCAGCAGAAGAGGATGTCGAGGCCACGTTGCCTGAGATGCGTGATGGCGAGGCGCTTTCATTGCCAAAGCCACCTGGAGTTCAATCAGAACAGAAGTTCACGCAACCGCCCGCTCGTTACAACGAAGGCTCTCTCGTCCGAGAACTGGAGAAGCGAGGCATTGGTCGTCCCAGCACCTATGCAGAAATCATCAGCAAGGTGCAGGCACGAGACTATGTAGAGAAATTACCCGGCGGTCAGATGAAGGCAACCGGCTTGGGCAAAGTCGTCGTCGATGGTCTGGTCTCGACCTCCCTCGATTTCATGGATCCTAGCTTCACTGCCAAGATGGAAGAGGATCTCGATGAGGTTGCAGCCGGCAAGCTTAATCGCGTTACTTTGCTGCAACGATTCTATGAACGCTTCCGCAATACGCTGGATATTGCGAAGAAAGAGAAGCGGTGGACACCCGAGCCAATCCCCACCGGGGAGGACTGCCCCAAGTGCGGTGCCGCCTTGCACCGACGCTGGAGCAAGAATGGCTGGTTCATTGGCTGTTCCGGTTACCCGAAATGCAAGCACACTCAGAGCCTGGACGAATCGGGTTCGGTAGTCGAGCCGCAGCTGACAGAACACGTCTGCGACAAGTGCGGGAAACAAATGGTCATCCGCAATGGCCGCTATGGTGCTTTCCTCGCGTGCAGCGCTTATCCGGAATGTAAAAACGCACGACCGCTACCGCTCGGCATTGCTTGTCCAAAATGCGGTAAGGACGTGATCGAAGTGCGCGGAAAGAAGAAAGGGAAGAAGACCTTCTTCGGCTGTTCGGGCTACCCGGAGTGCGACTTCAAGCTGTGGCAAAGGCCCGTCG
>CAZCNI010000066.1:0-7914 GCA_964499765.1 uncultured Polyangiaceae bacterium | reverse complement strand
GCTTCGACTCGCAGGCGATCCGCAATTCGATTCGCGAGAACCTGGTCCAAGGGCGGTTCGCGCGCGGCGCCAGCACGGTCAGTATGCAATTGGCGAAGAACCTCTATCTGCGGCGCGAGAAGACGTTCTCTCGAAAATTGCAAGAAGCCGTGCTGACCCTACTGCTCGAGCAAAGCTTCACCAAAAACGAGTTGATGGAGCTTTATCTCAACCTGGTCGAACTGGGTCCAGGGATCTATGGGGTGGCAGAGGCGGCCAGGGTCTACTTCAACACTACGCCTGCGTTGCTGACCCCACTGCAGTCCTATTACTTGATGAGCCTACTGCCGAATCCGAAGGCGCTCCACTTTGAAAAGGATGGTCATTTGGCTTCGGGTTGGCTGAAGTTGCTGAGGCGCCTGATGACGATTGCCAACAAGCGGCACTACCTGACGGATGAGGAGCTGAAAGTGGCACTGCAAGACGACCTGCGCCTGGGCGTTGCGGACAGCATGGTTCCGGCTTCCGATGCTTCGGTGCCCGGTTCCGAACCGGATGCAATGATTGACTCTCATGACGCAACCGAGCAGTAACGCCGGCAATCAAGGGTTGGGTGACAGTGAGCTCGAGCAACACCTGTCCTGGATGAGCGAAGCGTTGCGCGAAGCGGACGCGGCCGCAGAGGCCATGGACGTGCCCGTTGGTTGTGTCATTGTTGACGCGCAAGGTGTGGAACTGGCGCGGGGGCGAAACCGGCGCGAGCGGGACCAAGATCCGACTGCACACGCGGAGATCGTGACCCTACGGCTAGCGGCGGCGCGCATCAACTGTTGGCGGCTCGAGGGGGCGACCGTGTATGTTACACTCGAACCCTGCCCCATGTGTGCCGGTGCGCTAGTCAATGCGCGCGTCGCGCGCCTTGTGTATGGAGCGCGAGATCCCAAGGCGGGCGCCGTCGAAAGTGCCCTATTCATCGGTAACAGCCCGCGACTGAATCACCAATTTACGGTCATTGGCGGTGTTGCCGAAGCCCAGTGCATCGAACGCCTGCGCACGTTCTTCGGCCGCCTACGCGCCAACGGAGAGAAATGACTGAGCTATCCTCCTGAATTAGGAACGCACAGGAAGGGTGGAACAACGGAAGGGTTTTTCCATCTTCGCGGCACGCACACGCCGCCTGAGTCCTTCCTAAAGCGGAAGGTAAAGTGACTCAGGAGCGGTCCCAGAAAGCAGCCGTCAGTGCGGCGCGGCTCGTTACTTTGGCGCGCCGAAGAATGCACGTTACGTGGTTCTCGATCGTACCAACACTGCAGCCAAGGCGCATTGCGATCTCCTTGTTCGCGAGCCCTTCGACCAGTAATGCCATCACCGAGCCTTGCCGGGGCGTCAGCGTCCATTGCTTGGCCATTTCGCCCACGCGACTATTGCGGGCCGATCGAACTCGACCGCGACTACTCGGCGGCGGTTCGCCAATTAGGGGCTCGTTGAGCAGCGCTGCTTTGTCTTGGGAAAACTTCGATTCATCGGTGTGCAATGCGCCTTGCAGCAGTTGAACGATGGTCTGCACGTAGCCGGCTGCGCGCTCATCCAGCTCGGCATTGATGGCGGACGGATCGCCAGAGCATTCACGCTCGGCATCGATACAGGCGATCGGCTGCGAATCGACCCAGAATGTGCGCCGAAGGGTTGCCCGACTCGATGGTTCGCCCACCGCGCGCAGTGGCCAAAGACCACTCGGCAAGTACGCGGAGAGCGTGACTGCCGAAACCTGCAGCTCCTGTTGCATGCGCGTTAGCAACTGGTCCAGAGCGACCGGATCGCGGACCGTCACTGGGGCATTGTCGGGCGTCGGGATCTTGGTGATCCACTCTGTCGCCGAATGATGCCGAACCCCGGGCAACCCGGCTTCCACACAGAGCAGCAAATCGTCGAGCAGCTGCTCGCGCACTGTCTTGCGGACGTTACTTGCCGGACCTTGCACTTCTTCGACGGTTGCTGTTGGAACTATGATGTAGTCACCAAAGTGGTCGCCGAATTCCACATCAACGGCCGCAAACGGCAGTCCCAAGTGGCGAGGGATGGCGCGGAAATGCCCCAACATGAGCGACCAAAACGGAAAACAAGCCTCCTCCTGTCGGTCCAGCGAGAGCGTGATCCTAAATGTGTTGTCGGGTTGTCGACGGAACGAAGTCTGCACATAGGCGCCGAACAGTTGCGGCACAATCTTCGTCGCCGAGATCTGGTAGAGATCTTCCAGTGCAAAGTACAGATCAACGAGCTGTCGATAGGGTCTGAATCCAAGACACGTGTTTGCCCCCAGAGCTTCGATGCCGGAAGCGCCGCCCATCGAAGATTCGAGCGAGTGCAGCAGATGCGAGAACCAACTCCAATCTGCGGGCACTTTGAGGGAGCCGGGGGCAACGCTGTCCAGACGACGCAGATCCGATTCGCTGAAACCCAGCGGCCGCGCGCACGCAGCGACGAGTTGACCAAGAACGGGAGGAATGGATTTCATGCGCACTACTCACGCGAGACGAAAGACCCGACGAGGCAATCACGTCATCGGCGTCGAGTCCAGAGCCCAAATTAGCTAAGTCGGCCATTGAGACAGAGTGGGGCCGCACAGGAACAATTTGCGCTTCTAGACCAATTTCTTAGAGTCGATCAGAATGGTGACCGGTCCGTCATTGACAAGCTCTACGTGCATGTGTGCTTGAAACTGACCCGTGCTCACCGGCAAGCCGTACTTCGACCGTAGTTTGGTCGCAAGGCTTTCGTACAAATTCCGCGCACACTCCGGGGGTGCGGCTGCAGTGAAGCTGGGACGATTTCCGCGCCGGATATCACCCAGCAACGTGAACTGTGACACCAGCAGTAATTCTCCCGAGACCGCGCGCACGTCTAGGTTCATCTTACCCAAGGTGTCATCGAACACCCTCAGGCCGGCCAGTTTTGTGGCCACGTAGTCAACGTCACGCTCGTCGTCATCGGTTCCAACTCCCACCAACACACAGAGCCCGATTCTGATGCTAGCAATTATTCTTTGTTCGACCGAAACTTGCGCGCAACTAACGCGCTGAACCACACACCGCATTGGACAAGGCTCCTTGAGCCGCATGTTGACTAGGCATTTTCCCGTGGTCCAGCAGATAAATCGACTTCCTGCGAGTCAGCGACCCTAGGAACTCGCTGAGCTTGGTGTATTGTATCCGAACAGCTCATGGTTCTCTCGCCTTCACCTATGGCCAGTGGCGATCCACTCATGGCCAGTCCCATTCAGTCGCAACTACAATCTAACGTTGCGTACCGGCTCAAACGTTTGCTCGCAGTGGGCGGCACGGCGCGCGCGTACTACGCCTTGCGCCAGGGACCAGAGGGTGAAGCACCCGTGGTCATGAAAATCATCTTGCCCAACGTGGTGCGAGATGGCGGAGATACCGCATTGCTGGTGATTCGCAAAGAGGCGGTTGCCCTCGGTCGTCTCAACGAACGTATCCCGCCCAGCCCTTATGTGGTGCGACTCGTCGACACTGGAACCATTGACTGGATTGAGGACGGAGAACCGCTAGTCTTGCCATGGCTTGCCGTTGAGTTTGTCGACGGTGGTGCTGAGGGTACTGCGCTCGACGAGCGTGTTGCCTACTCGATGCGGCTGTCGGGCTACGCGTTCGATCCAGAGCGCGCTGCACGCGCAACGTACGCGATTGCCCAAGGCCTCGACGAGATTCACGCGGTGGGCGTCGTGCACCGAGACGTTACACCAGCGAACGTTCTGTGTTGTGGCAGTGGAGAAACGGAAATCTTCAAGATCGCCGACTTCGGAATTGCGCGACCGGTTGGTCTTAAAGCTACTTTCGGCGAACTCGCGATCGGGACTCCTGGTTACTTAGCGCCCGAGCAATCACTGCTGACCAAAGACTCCATCGGGCAGCATACCGACATATTTGCATTTGCCGCGACACTCTACTTTCTGTTGACCGGTGAACACTACTTTGCTGCGCGCAACGTCATTGACGCTTATCAGCAAGCCTTGAGCAAGGATCGACGCAGTCTCGTGGGGACCCGCGGCCTGTGCCAAGAACTCCGCGATCAGCCTCAAGCCGTGCAAGCCATTGACGCGGCCTTGGCGCGTGCCACTTCCGCTGATATCGAGCAGCGTCCCAAGAGCGGCAGCCTGTTTGCCGACAGTGTACTGCCGTGGCTGAGCCGTCA
This sequence comes from uncultured Polyangiaceae bacterium, assembly GCA_964499765.1. Lineage (GTDB taxonomy): Bacteria > Myxococcota_A > Polyangia > Polyangiales > Polyangiaceae > FEN-1139. The sequence goes on along the minus strand of CAZCNI010000066.1, from coordinate 3,723 downwards.
ACCGCAGAGCGTCGTCTTGAGTTCTCGTTGGATTGATTCGATTCATGCCCTACGCGACACCAGTGTGGCCACGCGGCGTTCATGGTTGATCCGCCACACTCCGGGCGAACGTCGCATCGTACTCAGTGCAGCCTGGAACGCGGCAGGTCACTGCCTGGCCACGACGCCTTCGGGGTTGGACTACTTCGATGGCACAATCTGGTCACATGTGTCCGATCAATCGCACCTTGACGCTGAGCGAATGCACTTCGTCAAACGTTACAAGCCAACGAGTTGGCTGATTGGTACGAGCGGCGCTCGGTTGGTCGAGATTGATCGTCAAGGTGTAACCGTGGTTGCGCAAGGTCCCGATCGTGAAGTTGACTTCTTGGCGCTCGACGGACAGATCGACGACATCTGCGTGATATTGGCCCGTGTACAGAACAAGCCTGCGCTGCTCTGTACTCTCATTGGTCGCCGTTGGCTCAAGCCGTTCAAGTTGGAGGGAGTTGCACACGTCTCGGCGCTGGCTCGTGTCGATGACGAGAGTTGGCTGGTGGCTGGACGAACCCTTGCGGGCGAAGCGTGGGCGGCAATCTATGAACCACTCAAGTTAGAACTGCGCCCGATGGAACTACCGGGCGTGCGTGCTCTTTTGGCGTGCTCTAGCCGTCAGGGAGAACGACACGCGATTGCCGTCGGTACTGATGGGGCATGGGTCGATGCTAAGCCAGAGGGCGTAAGTTGCCAGCGAGTGCCAGGCAACCCAGACTTTTCCTGCGTTACCATGGATACAGCTGGGCGCTCTTGGGGGGCAAGTCGCGGCCAACTTTGGTCACGTGACCCCGACGGCGCTATTCGCTGCATATGGCAGAACAAGGATTGGACGGCCCCCTTCGTGAGTATGCACGCCGAGACCGGCAGCGTCATGGCTGTCACCGTTGATGGTGGTGTGCTCGAGGGGCATGTTGCGACAAGCGAGTCGTTCCCACCCGCCTAGCCACTGGAAGTCATGTTTCAAGGAATCGATTTGCCTCCGTACTGGAGGGTGTTGCCGCCCTCGGTCGAGGTGCGTGAACGCGGACCATTGAACAACTTGTCGCTGCTGCGAATCAAACCCGGTCGTGGCTTCGGCATTGGAAACCATGAAACGACCCAACTCTGTTTGCTAGGCCTCGGGCACTACCTGCGCACGCGCCCACGTCCTCGCACTGTGCTCGACTTTGGCGCTGGCTCCGGCATCCTTGCGGTTGCCGCTGCACTTTCCGGCGTCCACGTGCAGGCAGTCGAGATCGACGAGCTCGCCATCGAGAACGCGCGCGAGAACGCCGCACTCAACGGTGTAGAGACCCTGATCGAGTTTCGAACCCACCTGCGCGAACCCGCGGAGCCGTTTGACCTGGTACTTGCCAACATCCTCAACAAGGTACTGCTCGACCACGCAGAGGCGCTCTGTGCGCGGCAATCCAGAGTCGGTCAGATGATCCTCTCCGGACTCTTCGGCACGGATGTGCCCGGGATCCTCGCTCGCTATCGACCACTGTTAGCCTCCATGTCTCCCGAGGTTTACGAACGAGGAGACTGGCGCGCGATCGTTTTCAAGTCATGAGCAGCGGCAGTGGCAGCGGCAGCAGCAGCGACAGCGGTGGCAGCAGCAGACTCAATCCGTGAGATATCGGTGCGGCGCGGATGTGCAGGTGCCGCGCACGCGAGCCTGGCTCTACCAAGGAAGGTCCCGCGACATCACTTGAGTCGCGGCGCACGGCGCTGCCCAGGAGATCCCAGAGAAAGGTAGGCATGATCGAACGATGAGTGAACTCACTCCGGAGCCGGATTGGACCTACAGGGGGCAAGTAAGAGGGAAGCAACCTCTGGATTTGCCTGCTGGTCCGTTGATCTTCCCACCAAGTCACCCCTCGGCTAATCTGCTGAAACGTACGAACAACTCCCTGTAGAAAGGCGCCATCTGATGACTTCTCTCGGCCAAAAACGAGTCCCGGATCCGATCGGTCACGAACTTGTCGGGTCGGGCCCGATACACGCTTTGATCATGAATGACTGGCTATGCGACACATCGACGTGGGATGGCGCACGGGTGTATCTTGATGGAGTGCGCTTCGAGTTCGCGTTCGCTGATCTGCGAGGGTACGGACGATCAATGGGGCGCACTGGCGCATTCACGGTCGTCGAGGCGACCGCCGACGTGCTTACTTTGGCCGACGCCTTACGCTGGGATCGCTTTGCAGTCGTCGGTCACTCGATGAGCGCGCTCGTTGCTCTGCACCTGGCACAGCATCATCGGGACCGGATCGAGCGTGCTGTTGTCTTGACTCCACCACCCCCGACTGGCTTTGGTGCTGACGACGCCATGCTTTCTGCCTCGCGCGGGCTCGCACTTGCTGACGATACGACGCGAACAGCTGTCTTCGCGCAACAATTCGGTACCCGCCTTTCACCGGGCTGGGCCGCTTACAAGGCATCACGTTGGCGTGCCCGCGCCGACCCGACCGCGGCGGCAGGCTACGTAGCGATGTTCGCTCGCGATGGCCTCCCGGAGCCGACCGTGCGTATCACCGTTCCGGTTCTGGCAATTACCGGTGAGCAGGATGCGCCACCGATGCGATCCGATGCCGTCAGACGCGCACTAACGCCCTTGTGCGATCAACTTAGCGTTACCGCTTTAGTCGATTGTGGTCACTATCCGATGCAGGAGATGCCGCCACTCACCGTCGGAATCGTCGAGAGTTTTCTCGGGGCATGAGCGTCCTTACGCGTCGAGTGAAGAGGTACAACATCAGCGGCGCGAATGTATCGCGCTCAACGCCGCCCGGAGGCCGCTATGGCCCAAACCCGCGCGTCGAAACCACGGCACCCGTACCCGCGCCCTGCTTTCACTGCACGACAGTGGCCCAGCCGTTGGCTGGCATACTGAACTGCAATAGCTTGCCGCCAACCGAGAGCGTGTATGTCGTTGCAGACCCGGAATTGTACATGACGGTGACAATGGAGCCACTTGGGTTCTTGAAAGCCAACGCGTCGCCGCCGCTCGTCGCAACGACCTTTGCCCCCGGGTCCACGAATTGAGAGAAGTGACGGAAGACGTAGTACGTGGGCGTCAGTATCAGCGTCTTTGACGACGTGTTGATCGTTAGGAGCGCGTTCTGTTTCCAGGTTGTGGTCGCATCTATACTCTGCCCAACTGTGTCAAGAACCATGTTCCAGGCGCTGTACGCAGTTGCGCCCGCTTTGATCCAGTCTCGGATCAGCCCCCAGCTTTCGACGCCATAGGCTTGGTCGTTCGGCGCCGCCGTGGACACGTAGCCAGACGCCCATGGATAGTTGCCGCACTGGTGTTCCGTTTGCCAAATCGGTAGGTTGTACGATTTGGCCGCAGCAACGTTGGCCTTCATGGTCCACTGATAGCCAAGAAGCTTGATGTACTTCTTAGCGGCGGCGTCGGCCATTACGGCACTGACGATGAGTTCGTCACCCGAGGAGTTCTTGGACATCGTGCCAAGCATGATCTTGGCACTGACGGCGGCCGTATCGAAGGCGGGCCCGAGATACTGCCCGACGAACTTCGTAAACAGCGCCGGCGTCCAGAGGCAACTCGGGTAGTTTTCACCGTAGCTGGGCTCGTTCTGAGGTGCAACGGCTTCAATGGTGATGCCCTGTTGCGCATATGCTTGCACGAACTTCACGAAGTACTGCGCGTTTGCTTTGAGAACGGAATCACTGTCCGTC
>CAZCNI010000065.1:0-8015 GCA_964499765.1 uncultured Polyangiaceae bacterium | reverse complement strand
ACGCACATCGGTTGCTGTACGCACATCGGTTGCTGTACGCACATCGGTTGCTGTACGCACATCGGTTGCTGTACGCACATCGGTTGCTGTACGCACATCGGTTGCTGTAAGGGCGGGTTTCAAACCCGCCCTTACGTTATATCGCCGGCTTGCGTTATATCGCTGGCTGAGCATTACGCACGAGCTCGACGAAGTACTCTTCGAACCATTGCCCTGCTTGCGGTGCATTCGGACTGCTATCGGGCGACTGGCAGGAAATATCGAACCGCGGCTGCGTTGGATCGGCAACGCCATCGGACTCGCCCGGAGGCTTGATCCAGAAATAGGCATCGATCTGCGGCGCAGGGGCGGCAACCGGTCGTGTTCCGAGGCCTGCCCCCTTGACGTTGCACCAACTACCCCAAGTCTTGCGGACCGCCTTGCCGTTGCGGGCGGTGTCAATGATGAATTGCTTGTCATTGATACCAACGCGCCGCAATTCTTCACTGAGTTTGCTCACGTAGGTGCGTTCGTCTGGGCAGGGGTTTGCAGCGCCGAGGTGCTTGCCCTCTGCGTCCGACAGCGTGTTGTAGTTCGAGACATTGGTGGCAAAGCCGCGAATCTTGTCAGCCCCACCAGCCTCGGTCAGCACCTGCTTGAAGATCTGCGCAATCTTGGTGCGATTGCCATTCCAGCCGAGCCAGCCGGCATGGGCTGCATCCAAATACAAGGATACCTGGGGCATTGCCAATTTCGACACCGCATAGGCGATTGACGAACGGTAGGCCGTCTCTGACTGCGCGCATCTGGGGACACTCATATTGGTGGCAAGGTTAGGAAGCGAATCGGGCTCGATAACCGCCACGATCCGCTGGTCCGGGAATTGGGCGAACTGCTCGGCAATTGGGTCGATGAACTCTTTGCGGTAGCGCTCGACGCCGCCTGCCTCGACCGATAACTCACCTGAAGAAGACTTTGCCGAGCAATCGCGATTCGGCAGGTCGTAGATGACGAATACCGTCAGCACAGGCTGGCCGTCTTTGGCCTGTGCAGCGGCTGTTTTCAGTATCGAGCCAACAGACTTTGCCCGTTCGATACTGTCGAGCCAAACTGCGGTTGGTTGTGCCGCCACGGCGCGGATTTGGGAGGCCTGCGCCGCGTGTCGTGTAGCAGTTGCTTCGACTTGCCTGGCATAGTCGGGGTTGATAGCAAACTGCGCTCCCACAAAGGGGTTGTGTGTAGCTGGGTTGAAGGACGGGTCGTCGTTGGTTGGTGTAGCTTCCGTCAACGCGCCACTGGCCATTGCCGGCGCCGACTCGTTTCTTGGTGATGCGCTACAAGCGCCGAGGCCGATAGCTAGCAAGTACAGATGAGAGTGCTTCATAGTGAGCCTTTCGTGTTGAGCGTCAACGCTCTGTGTATCAATGGGTGAGATCGCGTGTTTGGATCGAAATGCGTGTGGCGGCGTCGACAAACGTGCGTCATTCGCAGCATTTTAGGACTCACAAGAAGGGCGCAAGGATCTGATCTCAAAATATCAGTTCTTCCGACGACGCTCAGGAGTGGTCGGAGGACCATGCTTCCCTCCTTCCTGTGCCCCCTATCTGGGAACGAAACGGGCCGTGTTTCGAAGGACCATTCAGAGTGGCGGGAAATCGCCATTGCCGACTTCTTGTGCAAATACTATCGACGAGGAGCTCCAGTGGTCCTTGGGCGCAAAACTAACGCTGCGGTGATTGCCTCAGGAAGCTTACGTCGTCGAACCAGAGCTCGTAGGGTGTATCTTCTGGTCGGACCAGAAAGGCAATGCTGTGAAGCTGTTTGGGATCAAAGGGCGGACGACCGTATCCGCGCTGTTCGAACTCGGACCACTCGATACGATACGATTGCCAGTGCTTTGCTAGCTCGATCTTCTTCACGTGTGGGTTGTAACAGTCATTGGTGCAGGTCCCTCCTTCGGCAGGTGGGATGGTTCCGACTTCGCGTGGTGCAACGTAGATACGCCCGGGGCCTTTGGCTTGAAACGTCAGCCCACGATAAGCGGACGCATCATAACAGGACGGCTTGAAGTTGAATTCGACGATGGCACCCCAATCAAGGAGTCGCCCTCCCTTGACGTGGAGGGCCATTCGGTTCCCCACATGACCGTTGACGCGCGGCACTGGCAACAGTGCTGGGGCCGAACCTGGAGAATCGGTGTCGCGGGCCCAGCGCCAGAGCCCAGCGCGATTCTCGAAAGGCAGGACCTCATCGTCACCGTCTTCAAAGTCATCAATCAAAGGCTGCTGACCCGATGCCACTGCACGCTCACGACACGGGTCAGCTACTGGCGTAGCGACCTTGACTGCTGCGGGTGCGACTGGCGTCGCGCTACGGGCAATGGCTGGTTCGGGCGCTATGGAAAGGGACGATTTGTGGAGTGAAGAACGCGACCAGAGCAGTGCACTTGCGGCAACGGCAAGGGCACCCACACCGAGCGACCATCGGTTGAGGTACGGCTTTGCTTCGCGTTGCAACCAAGGCGGGCGCGCGTCAGCCAGCAAACGTCGATAGGCAACGGCGTCGCGCACGCGCTGCTCGAGCTCGCTCAGAGGTGCTTCTTCTCGACCGGCAGCAATGAGTTGCTCCACCTCAGCCGAGCCGACCGGCGCGGTTTCGCGCGAAGGAGGTAAGGACACGCGGCGCGTCATAACAGTTTGCCTTTCTCAGTCTGAAGTCGAGTGACGGCTGCGTGAAACGACTCGCGAGCACGCTGCAGTCGCGACGCGACCGTGCCTTCTGGAATGCGCAGGGCCAGCGCCACCTCTGCTTTCGACAGCTCCTCGACTTCAGCGAGCACGAACACGTCGCGTTCTCTGGCCTCGAGGTAGCCCAGCGCGGCATCCAGCATGTCAACCCGCCTGCGGAGTTCCAGCGACTGGTCGGGCTCGGCAACGAGAATGGGGAAGCATTCGCTATCGAGCGGTTCCGTTGGCGAACGGTACCATTTGGAACGTCGTCGTTCGGATGCCACGCGCATCGCCGTTGCCACGAGGAAGGCTCGTTCCGCTGGTGCCGGCACGCTGTCAAGCCGTTGGGCAAACACCCAGAACACGTCTTGGGCTGCGTCGTCCGCGTCGGTTGGGTTCAGTCCCGCACGCCGCAGCAGGCGCCACACGAGTGGCAGGAGCCGCCGCAACGCGCCTTCGAAGCGGCCGTCGTAAGTGGGCTTGGACTTCAACCGCGGTAACCGGTGTGGGTCAGGCACGGAGTCCACCGGGCAAGCAGCGCTGCCCGGCTGGTTCGTAACGGTCTGCAGACGAAATGCCACTGCACCAGAGATGGGCAGAGTCTGTGTTTTGGATCGCAAAGATCTTACCTCCCGCGATAATTCGGCCGGGCGCAATAGAGCTGCTCGCGGTTGTGCGAGACCCATGCCAGCGTTCAAATGGCTGAAATTACGCCTGGTCCGTCGTGGACGGTCCACTACCCGTAGACTCGTCCATCTCGCGTGGACCCCGATTGGCGATGACGCCGAGGACCATTTTTATGCCTGCGCGGCACTCTTCATTCGGTTCGCGAATGGTTGCCAGTGCCTGTCTTAGTGAAAGCCGCTCTAGTCTAGCCCGCTCGGAGCTGTTGGCCATTGAGCGCACCTTCGATCGTCAACAGTCGAAGCTTGGTCGCCGTGCCACCGTGGGCAGAGAAACCGCACATGTTTCCGTTGGCAGCCAGTACGCGGTGACAGGGAACCACAATGGCAAATGGGTTCTTCCCCAGCGCTCGCCCAACGGCACGTGCGGCGCCGGGTGAGCCAATGCGAATGGCAATGTCCCCATACGTCACCGTGACGCCCGGCGGGATTTTGCGCGTGACTTCGTACACTCGTTGGTAAAACGACGATACGAGGCGCATGTCCAGATTCACGTACGAAAGGTTCTTTGCCTCGCCGCGCAACACGGCGGTAACTCCGGCGATGGCCTGCTCAACGGACTTTGGTGCAATTGCTCGGCACGCACCGGGCAGAATCGCGCAGAGTCGCTTTTGCGTGTCACGGCTGGTTGCTTCTGGCAGCTGCACGCAGGCAAGTCCGCTTTCACTCCAACCGACGCCACATTGACCAATCGCGGTGTCGAACAGCATGAATGAGTATGCTGACATGGCAGCCAACTTAGCACGCAAAACCGCGCGTGGATATTTGCGTCTCGGCTTCATTCGCTCGGGGGTTATTGCCCCAAACGCATAGCGCAAAGCCCACTTGCCGTTGGCTCTCGGTCGCAAGGGTCGTTGGGAAGCGCTGCTCACGCTCAACGCCAACGTCGACCTATTTCGGCAAGTGGGCTTTACAAGTTTTTGCGCAACCTCGTCAGGTCTGAGTCAAGTGAGATGTGGATTCGAATCAGGTTGCAGACGCCGCAGTGAATGCGCAATCGTATGCAGCGTAGCCTAACGCTCTCAACTTCTCCTCCAAGCTCAATGGAAGTGCCGACGCAGCTCACCCTATCGGTGTGTCGACATTCTGCGCCACGGGGTCCGCGCGTGTACAGGACTTTGTGGGGAGTGGTGCCAGCTGACACCTGATCGCTGATTGCCAATGGCATGGCGCGCGTCCGGGCAGTGAGGCGCGAGGCGGCGCGGGGGGCGAGTGCCGCAGCAACACAAAAATTGCGCAGTTGGGGGCAATCTTCCGCTTGGCTAGGGCAAATTGCGGGCAAATTGCGAGCATGGCTTGCCTGAATCCCGCCAACAGCCGATACTTCGGCCCCCTGTCGCCCAAGGTTCTCGTTGGAACAGCGGGCCTAGTCCAGAGTGGACCGGGAGCTATTACGTATTGAGCGTTCGAGGAGAAGCGAAGAGATGGCAATCATCGATTTTGGAGGCGTCAAAGAAGAGGTCGTGACACGGGAAGAGTTCCCGACCCAGAAGGCGCTTCAAGTATTGAAAGACGAAACGATCGCCGTAATTGGTTACGGCGTACAGGGCCCAGCCCAGTCGCTCAACATGCGCGACAATGGCTTCAACGTGATTGTGGGCCAGTCCAAGAAATTCCAACGAGATTGGGACCGCGCGGTCAACGACGGTTGGGTGCCGGGCAAAACACTCTTTGATATGGAAGAGGCGGCAACGCGAGGCACGATCGTGCAGATGCTCGTGTCCGATGCGGCCCAGAAAGCCATTTGGCCTCTGATCAAGACATGCCTCAAGCCCGGGGACGCCTTGTACTTCAGCCACGGCTTCTCAATCGTTTACAAGGAGCAGACCGGCGTAATTCCGTCAAAGGACGTGGACGTAATTCTGGTGGCACCCAAGGGTTCCGGCACCAGCGTACGACGCAATTTCTTGTCCGGCGCTGGGATTAACTCGAGTTTCGCGGTGGAGCAGGATGCAACCGGTCGTGCCAAGGAGCGGTGCATGGCGCTCGGTATCGCGGTCGGTTCGGGTTACCTCTTCCCCACCACGTTCAAGAACGAGGTCTTCAGCGATCTCACGGGTGAGCGCGGCGTGCTCATGGGTGCGCTCGCGGGTATCATGGACGCACAGTACGGTGTGCTGCGCGAGCATGGGCATTCACCGAGTGAAGCCTTCAACGAAACCGTGGAAGAGCTAACGGAGAGCCTGATTCGCCTAGTGAGTGAGAACGGAATGGATTGGATGTACTCCAACTGTTCTGCGACTGCACAACGCGGCGCGCTCGACTGGCGCCCGAGGTTCTGCGAAGCGACGCTACCGGTGTTCAAAGAGTTATACCGCCGCGTGTCTTCGGGCGAGGAAACGGCGCGTGTGCTCGAATCAACCGGCGGCCCCAATTACCAAGCGGAATTGCAGAAGGAACTCGATGCGCTCGGCAACAGCGAGATCTGGCGCGCCGGTAAGGCAACTCGCTCATTGCGACCGAAAGAGCCCGCTCGCGTCATCACGGCGGATACCAAGGGTATCGGTGGTCGCGGACAGAATTAATTCGATTAACTCATAATAGGCGCCGGTGACCACGCACTACGTGGTCACCGCGCAAGAAGGCTGCCAATGCGTGTTTACAATCTTTTTCCACTGCTTGCGGGCAAATTCGAGGCATGGGAACCGCATCTGCTGCGTGCGGCGCAGATGGGGTTCAATTGGGTTTTCATCAATCCAGTGCAACGCACCGGTCGCTCTGGCAGCCTCTATTCGATTTCCGACTACTTTGGGTTCAATCCGCTGTTCGTGGACCCGCTGTCGCCCCTGAGCGAAGCTGAGCAGTTCAAGGGCGCACTGGCGACGGCGCACAAGCTTGGCATGAGCGTACTTGTCGATCTAGTGATCAACCACTGTGCCTATGATTCCCCGCTGGTCTCCAAGGAGCCGCAGTGGTTCCTGCGCGAGAACGGCCAGGTGCAGCATCCCTTCTGCATGCAGAACAACGAAAAGGTGTTCTGGTTTGACCTGGCGCAGTTCGATCACCACAAGTCTGCCGACCCCGAAGGTTTATACAAATACTTCACCAGTGTCATCGAACACCTAATATCCCTTGGTGTTGATGGCTTTCGGTGCGATGCCGCCTATCAGATCCCGCGACGGCTCTGGTCGCGTCTCATTACCGACACCCGTCGCCGCCACCCGGCGGTTCTGTTCGTGGCCGAGACGCTCGGCTGCACTGCAGACCAGACACGCGACACGGCTGCCGCCGGGTTCGACTTCGTCTTCAACAGCAGCAAGTGGTGGGACTACCAGCAGACATGGCTGCTCGAGCAGTACCAACTGACACGCGAGATAGCACCCTCAATCGGGTTTCCCGAAAGCCACGACACGCCCCGCCTTGCAGCAGAATATGGCGGCAATGTGGATGCGATCAAACAGCGTGCGCTGTTTACGTTTCTCTTTGCATCCGGCGCCATGATCCCGATGGGCTTTGAGTATGGCTTCAAGAAGCCTCTGAACGTCGTCAACACACGCCCGTCAGACTGGGAACAGCCCTCGATCGATCTAACGGACTTCATTTGGAAGCTCAACGATTTGAAGTTCAAGTACCAAGTGTTCCGCGAGGAATGTCCGATCAGTCTCATCAGGTTGGACAACCCGGCGCTGCTCGGACTGTGGAAAGGCTCAACCCACGGCAGGGAAGAAGCTCTGATTGTCCTCAACACCGATGTGTACAATCGACAGGTCTTCTACGTACCTACCATTCGCGCGATGTTCCAAAGTCAGTCACCGCTCAAGTGCGTATCGCCGGATAACCCGCTCGACCACGTTGGTGAACCCTTCCACTACGAGCTCCGGCCCGGCGAGGCCTTGGTATTCTTGACCGAACGCTGACGTCATCAGACTCCGGCTACCTACCCCCAGGTGATGCAACTGACCATTCATAGCATCCGGCCACGACGTCCGCCGATCTCGTCCGCTGGCTGTGTTTGACCTGCGCTCCGGTGCTCAAATCCACAAGGATGTTCCGCTCCGGTGCTCGGTCAAACTTCGCCAGCAAACGAGCTTGACGGGCGGGTTTTTTGAGATGTGATGAAAGGAAAGGTGATGCAATAAAGAGCCGTGAATCTCGCGGACCGGCGTTTTTTGTTTTGATTGACGCGGTTGCGCACAACTGCGCTTGCAAGTGGGCACGCCGGCGAAGTCACTGAGAGAATTGCGGGCAGTCCCCCTCTGAATTATCTTTGGCAGCTTGACGTTACGAGTACATTGCTCGATGCGACTCAAGGAGCCAAGAGTGCAGACAACGCTACGGCTCGGAATGAGCCTACGAGCAGGAGAATGCAAATGGCGGTACAAAAACTTAGGATCGAAGTACTGCGTGAAGAGTGCATTGGCGACGGCGCGTGTTGCGACGATGCTCCCGGGACTTTCGAGATTACCGCAGAGAACTTTGCTTGCGTGAAGAAGGTCATTACCGATGATCCGGAGACTATATTGCGCGCAGCGCGCGCCTGTCCCACGGACGCAATCGTCGTGATCGATGAAGAAAGCATGGAACAGCTGGTACCTTCCAAATAGTCCGCCGAACCCCTATGCGAACACCTGAACAGCTGGCACAGCTGATTGACCATGCTCTACTGCATCCTGCCCTCTCGGAT
>CAZCNI010000064.1:0-8140 GCA_964499765.1 uncultured Polyangiaceae bacterium | reverse complement strand
GGAATCGGATGTCTTGTGGCCGTACTCGTTCGAACCCGAGCGCCTCGGTCAGACAGGATGCATATTGCGAAAAAGTGCGCGCCACGTCACGCTGTTCGCTGAAGAAGTCGCGCTTGCCCAGAATTCGACGTAGGTTCTGTAATACAACCCTTCGCTGACTCACCATGAACGTGGAGAACAGGGTTCCAATCACGGGCGGGCTCGTGGTCACGAACCGGGTAGTCCCATAGCGCGCACCTAGATACGCCAGTTTTCTCAGCCAAAGGGAATCATGGATCACAGGAGGCAACAACTTACCAGATAGGCCGCTACAGGCGAGCCTGTTTGCCGCATGAGTACTCCCCCAGGAGGCGATCAAACAAAATCGCAGCCGCAGCTCGAACGCTCAAGTGGTTGAAACCTGCGGGCCCGGCCGCTTGAATAGCCGCGAGGCGACCGGTAGCAACTTGATGAACGCTTTCATGCAGTCCCCAGCCTGTACCCAGCACCAGCAGCACAGGTGGTCCTGACTCATGAAGCGCGACGCCTGCCTGCGCGTGCGAAAGGATGTCGGCACCTGGTAGCATACCCGCTCCCGTCGTCCAGACTGTTGCAGGCTCATTGTCAGAATGGTGGGACAACGCCTCTTGCAACGTGGTCACCACATGGACAAGCTTCATTGGCGCAACCCGATCGGGAATGCGCTTGCCTCCGGAGCCATCTATCCAATGTGATTTGATTCGCTCCACCAGATTCCTCTGTGCCGCAATCGGATGCACCACGTAGTAGGCTGAGACGCCATAGGTCATCGCGCTTCGCGCAATGTCGTGTACGTCTAAATTTGTGATCGCTGAAGTAACAATGCCTCCACTGCGGTCGAGCACAGGGTAGTGCACGAGAGCAACTGCGACCCGTCTCACTGCTCGTGGCTCCGGTCCTCAACAGGGCTGCAGAGATCCGGCCGTCTCTCCCGCGTGCGCTGCTGCGACTCTGCCTCGCGCCAGGCTCGAATGCGGGCATGATCACCACTGCGCAGTATTTCAGGCACATCTCTGCCCAGAAATGTTGCAGGTCGGGTGTATTGCGGATACTCGAGCATGCCCGAACAAGTCGTACTGAACGATTCGTCTCGCGGTGACTCGGCGTTGCCCAAAACACCGTCAACTAGCCGTGCGCAGGCCTCAACCGCAGCCATCGCCGCAATCTCACCCCCCATCAGAATGAAGTCTCCAAGGGATGACTCTTCGTCAACGAATCCACGTACCCTTTCGTCAAAGCCCTCGTATCGCCCGCAAATGAAGACTAAGTCGTTGGTACCAACCCAGCGCACAGCTGTCTGTTGATTAAATCGCTTTCCTTGCGGCGACAAAAGAACCCGATGCCCTTTGGGCACGAACTGGCTCTGTGCCTCCGCGCCTTCAATGCATGCCAGCACACAATCGACGCGCATCACCATGCCAGCCCCACCCCCATACGGTGTATCGTCAACCGACCGGTGGGGGCCCAATCCATAGTTTCGCAAGTGTTCTAGGTGAATTCTTAGCTTGTCGTCACGCTGAGCCTTCCCCACAAAGCTCGTGCGCAGAAACGGGTCAAACAACTCTGGAAAAAGCGTCACCACTGCGATCCGCAGCGATGAACCTTGGGCGCCAGATTGCGGCTGGCAGCCTTCACAGCCGTGTGTACCCTCCTGACCCGCCGTCAAAGCAAACCTTCCAACCCATTGAGAACAATGCGGCTGGCAGCAACGTCCACCGATTCAACCCAATCAGCCACCCAAGGCTGTTCAACTACAGTCCCATCTTTGGTTCGTATCACTAGCGCATCCACGCTGGGATAACTCTGCAACTCGATGACCTCGCCGACTTCTTCGCCGTCGGGACCAAAGACCCGGGCTCCAATCAGGTCCACGAGATACGTTTCATCGGAATGCAGCGCAGGAAGTTCTTCGCGACAAACCGCAAGACGCAGGTCCCGCAGTGTCTCGGCGCCTGTACGGTCGTCACACCCCATGAACTTAACGCGGTATCCCCGGCCCATTGGAGCCGCGCTTTCCAATTTCAAGGTACGTCGAGAGCCGTCACGAGCTATGGCAGTGACGGACTCGACATGCTCCAGCAGATCACTCTGCTCGTTGAGCATTATTACCCCCACCTCACCTTTGAGACCGTGAGGCTTTACAACGCGGGCAACCTCGACTTCTTTCAATCGATGATGTCCAAGTGAGTCCGTCTGCCTAGCTTCTGCGAAGCCGCGGCAACCAGGAGACGCATGGATTGTGCGGTTTTCCCGTCTTTTCCGATGACTTTGCCAATGTCGCCCTTGGCCACCTTGAGTTCGACCACACAGTGGTGTTCGCCTTCAATTTCACGCACTTCTACCCCATCAGGGTCATCAACCAATGCGCGCGCAACAGTTTGGACTAGTTCCTTCAATGCCATTTTTGGCCCTTTCCGCTGGTCACCACGATCCTGTCAATTATCGCTTCGCGGTGCTCACCGTCGCGAGTCTTTCAAACTCGAATCACGAGGCAGTAGGCGCAGAGTCATTCGCCAGTCGATCCACCGTTGGCGAGGGCAAAGCTCCCTGATTCTTCCAATAGTCGTACCGTTCGCGATTCAATGTGAAAGGCGACTCTTTGACGCGCGGATCGAACAAACCAATGTTCTCGATGAACCGACCATTTCGGCTACAACGTTGGTCAGCGACTACAACGTGGTAATATGGAGCTTTTCGAGTCCCGTGTCTTGCTAGGCGGATATGAACAGCCATTTTTCCTCTAAACCAATCGTCTTTCATTCTCGCTCAGTGAGCGGCGGCCGATGCTAGCACCCCATGCACGGGAGGCCAGCTGGCTTTTGCACTGAACCCACCGGCGATTCTGCAGTAGCTTGTCGTTGGACCGGTCAACCTCGTGATATGCTACGGAACACAATGGATGCCCCAGACAAGGATATTCTTCGAGTTTTGAAGGAAGTGATGGCACCCTTGGTGGAGGCTGAAGGAGGCAAAATGAGCCTCGTCTTGCTCGATTCCAGTTGAGTGGAAGTTCATCTATCAGGCCGACTTGCCGGTGCGCCTGGCACCGGTCTCTTCTGCCGCCGGGTGCTCGAGCCTGCAATTCACGCAGTAGCACCAGGCACCCGAGTTGTTGTGACAACGGGATACGTCGTCCCTCCGGGTGCCTCAGAGCTTTAGCGACCTACTTCTTCTTCTTGGTCGACTTTGTGCTAGGTTCAGGGTCTCGGCTGGTTGCATCGCGAACTTGGCTGTCCATTGCGTTTGCGTTGCCGACCCCGTTCGGTCGGTGACTTGCCAAGTCATCCTGCACCGAGCGATCGGCATAAACCACCGCAACAATCTTCTGATATTCGCGATTGATGGCGCGGACGTGAATGGCTGTTGTCGTCCAGATCGCCTCATCAAACGGATGCCCGTGCTGTGGATCCGCAGGCTGCAACCTCGCTTCGCCACCGAAAAGCTCGTTCAACGCCGCAACTGCAGATGCCCAGTTTGTGCCTAGTTTTGAGCCGAGCTTGTACTCATCGTAGATCTTCCAAAGCCGGTCGTTGAAGAAAAAGAAGAATCGCTGCGTGCCACCAGCCAGCTGTGTGCGAGCAAAGCTTTCGCCATTGTTGTAACTGTATTCGCCCTTGAGCGGCCCCTGGTCAACCCCTGTGGGCGTAGTTCCAAAGTCGATCTTCGTGCGTCTAATCAACGCTTTTTTTTCGTTTACTTCTGCGTCCAAAGACTGCGAATCCACGCCTGGCTCAGTCTGCTGGTATACGGGGCGATACATCGCATCGAACTCGTCGTCATAAATCTTCGCGACCTGTTGAACACTGAGTCCCCAGCGCAGTCGACCCGGCGAAACTTGGATATCGGTCTTGAGATTCGCATTCTTACCAGTTTTTACCGCTGGCTTGGCCTGGGCATTGTTGGTCCATTCAAGGGTTGAAGTCGTGGCAGCAGCTGCAACGAGCAGCGCAAAGGCCCCGGAATACATTAATCGTCTCTGCATCTCGATTCTCCCTGACGTCTCGCCACCGATGGGTCGCGGATTTCGTTGGTTTGCTGGACCGCGCCCAGCTCAACTCGCGCGTGATAGTACAGGATTGTCCCAGGGCTGACCCTCCCAAACTGACAGGTCGGATCAAGATTCCACCCAGGCCGCACAATCCGTCGGTTTATGTACGCTAGACTAACCCCGACTCTCCGGCTACTTAATGGGCGCTTCAATATATGTCGTTCAAATGGCTTTTGGGCGCACTGGCCCTGATGATCTCCACTACTAGCTGCGAAGCTAGTTCGATTGGACCTGCGCACCAAGCTGGTGAGAGCACGAGCTCAACCGAGTACAGTGCACATATGCGAGGAATGTTCGATGATGAATTGGGGGGAATAAGCCTCGAAGGCTACTCGACCCCAGTCGCACCTGAATCCCGATCGCTGCTTTCACGAAGAATTCTCGAAGCAGACGCGATCGTCCTCTGTCAGATTCAGACGATTACTGAGGGTTCCGCGAGTGGCGAGACCGCCTCGAAGCTGGAGTTTCGGGGCATGGGACAATCGCTTGCAAGCCCGAGACAGCAGGAGGAGTGTCCTGTCATTTCCGTTTCACGACAAAGCTACAGTTATCTGCTAATTCATCACTCAAGTAACATTCTTATCGGCAGGACGATTGTGCTCTTCCTACGAAAATTCAATGATTCGGGCCAGCAAACGCTCCATTGGCATGGGGAGCCCGACAGTCCCATTATTCGAAATGAAGTGCAGAGGATCGGCTCGCCTATCCACTAGCGATACTCAGACGTCTCCACCGACGCTGACCTGGGCTTGGAAGTAAGCCGGTTCACGAGATAGCTTGCGGCAGAACCACTCACTACTATAGAAGCCTCTATGTTGCGAGGCGGAGCCGTTGATATCAAAACGGCAAAAGAAATCGAATTGATGCGGGAAGTCTGTCGGCTCGCTGGAGACACTCTGGCCGCGGTCGGTAACATCATTCGCCCAGGAATAACGACCTTGGAGATCGATGACTTCGTTCACAAGGACACCTTGGCCAAGGGCTGCAAACCTGCGTGCCTGAATTATCGCGGTTTCCCAAAAACTTGCTGTACATCCATCAATGAAGTTGTTTGCCACGGTATTCCTGGTTCACGGGTGTTACGAGACGGCGACATCATCAACGTGGACATAACCCATATCTATAAGGGGTTTCACGGCGACACATCAGCAACTTTTTATGTCGGGACTCCAAATAAGGCTGCTATACACGTAACTGAAGTGTCACGACGGGCTCTCGAGCTTGGAATTGCTCAGGTAAAGCCGGGGGCGCGGTTGGGCGACATCGGCGCTGCAATTCAGGAATACGCGGAAGCTCAGCGATGTTCGGTCGTGCGTCAGTTTGTGGGACACGGGATCGGACGGGGTTTTCATGAAGACCCTCAAGTGAGCCACGTCGGCCAATGGGGACGCGGAGCACGTTTGAAACCCGGAATGACGTTCACAATTGAGCCCATGATCAACCTCGGCACCTGGCAGGTCAGAATCCTGGACGACGATTGGACCGCGGTTACCGAGGACGGCTCTTTGTCGGCCCAGTTCGAACACACGCTACTCGTCACGACTACGGGCTGCGAGGTACTCACGGCACGACAAGCGCCGCTGTCATCAAGCGAAATATTCCCCGACTACTGGCAACGAGACTAGTATGATGCGGCGGCTGGTTGGTAGACTCTAAGTCGTCCAGCCAGGCAGTAGCTGAATGACAAAAGATCGGCGAATGTTGTTCTTGCCTTGACGAACAAGCCGCGAGCCGGCTAGCTTGTCAGCGTGACGGCTAAAGGCCATCCAAGTGCCTTTTGCATTTGACAATTCTCAATAATGTCGCTCGGTTCCCGACGCGAACATTTCGGATGTCAGCTTTGACAAAGAAATCAGCCAAAAGCAAAACCAAAAAATCGGTCACCCGGGATTCCAAGAAACCGAAGAAGTCGGGAGTCGTCCACGCTGCGCGTTCAAGGGATAAGTCGCCCAAGAACTCGCCAAGTCGGGCCTCTGGTTCTCAGAAGAATTCCATGTCTGGGGGTCGCCTCAGTAGCCGACGTGTCGTACAAAAAGCCGGGCACTCTGAGAAGCCTGCGGGGCGCTCGGGGCTGGATGCACAGCGAGGCACCAGAGCCTCCCCTGCCACAATTCGCAGCAAGAGCGGCCAAGCCAGCAAAGCTTCAAGGCGAACCAAAAATGCGGCCTCTTCCGCCCGCGAATTGGTACGAAGATCAAAGGCCAAACACGTCGCTCCGGCAAAAACTGCGGCAACGAGCAGCAGTGCCCGACGCAGTCCTTCACGTGCACCTGCCGAAAAGACTAAGAGCGTTGCGCAAATTCCCCCAAAGAGCAAGCTTTCCAGCGCAAAGGTCAAACAACGAGGCGAGCAAGAACGGCTGAAGAAAGCTCTGCTCAAAGAACGAGAATCTGCCGCCAAGTCGCGAGCCAAAGAGAAGCTGCAGCGGGAAAAGACACGCGAAGCAGCACAAAAGGCTAAGGACCAAGAGCGACTTCGAAAGCAGCGCGAACAGGAGGCGACGCGAGCCGCCAAGGCGAAAGACGCCGAGCGACGTCAACGAGAGGAAGCCAAGCAGAAGTTACTGCAAGAGCGTGAGACCAAGCGCTTGGCTGTCTTGGCGGCACGTGAGGAGGAGCGTCAGCGCGCCGCGCACGAGCGAGAATCCGCGCGACGAGAGAAGGAAGAGCTTCGCCAGCGAGAGAAGGCAGAGAAGGAAGCTGAACGTGAACTAGCGAGGCGCCAAAAGGAAGAGGAACGAGCAAAACGCGACGCCGAACGCGAAGCATATCGGAAAGCCAAGGAGACGGAAAGGGAGCGGATTCGGGCGACCAAAGAGGCGCAGAAGCGCGCGCTCGAAGGTCGCATTGCTGAAGCAACTCGAAATGCCAACAAACTGGGCGGTGGTCGCAGTTCCACCACGAGGATATACAGCCCGCGGGCTATCCCCAATCAATCTGGAACAACGCGCCGAGTACTTGACGCAGCAACGCATGCAGCCCAATCGAATGTGTTGTATGCCGAGGCGCCACCCGTGATACCCGAGGTGATTGAGACCGATCCGGGTGTTGGCGTTTCTGTAATTGGTGTCCCTCTTGACGAGACGCCGCGGCTGTCACCTCCGCCCGAACGCCCGCTTCCAACTGCCGAAAGCGTCGAAGAACGCTACCGCGTGATTGAGGAACGTTTGAAGGAAGCTCCGGCGGAATTTCGGAACAACTACCTAGAGGCAATAGATATGTCTTGGATCTATCACGACTCCGCCTTGGAAGGGGTAGTGTACACGTTCCAGGAGTTGCACGCCGCGATCGACAACGACCCTTCCGCAATAACGGATTCGAGTCTACAGCCGGTTATTGAGGAAGTGCGCCGCCACAAGTCCGCCATCGATCTCGTGCGCGAGCTGGGCGAAAAGAAGCGCGCACCAATCACAGTCGATGTTATCAAGAAAATCTACCTCACGCTCCATCCAGAAGAGGGCGATCTGAAAACCGTGAAATATCGGCGCGATATTCCGCAACATCGCCTTTACTTTCATGAGTATTCTCACCCTGAGAAGATTCAACTGAAGATCCGACAAATCGTCGATTGGCTCAATGGGCCCGAGCCCAAGAAGCTCAAGAGCCCGATTCGGGTTGCTTCGCGTGCGCACTACGAACTGTTGCGAGTCTTCCCTTTCCAGACCGATAGTGGGAAGGTTGCGCGACTATTTATGAACCTGCTATTGCTCAGGGCAGGACATCCCCCCGCGATCGTGCACTCCACTGAGCGGCAACGTTACTACGAATCGTTGAGAGGTTCGCTGCCCGCGCTGATTCAGATGGTAACAGAATCCATTCTCAGCGCCCTCATCAGTATCGAGAAACTCCTGGATGAGCACGACATGAAGGCAAAAGCCTGAAGCGCGGATGGTCCTCCGATGACGCCGAGGAATGGTGGTCCTTCGACCATTCCTCGGCGTCATCGGGAGATTTTCAGATGGGACAGACGAGGTAATCGGAGCACTCATCAATGTGCGTCGGCAGGGTTGATGGAGTCCGCCTAGAGCCCTTTTCAATGGCTTGGACCGCCATTGTGGCGCGCACTTCGTGCGCA
>CAZCNI010000063.1:0-8181 GCA_964499765.1 uncultured Polyangiaceae bacterium | reverse complement strand
ATGCCTGAATTCATCTTTACGATGCGCGAGGTCACCCGAGTTCACCCTCCTGACAAGAAGGTCCTCGAGAACATCACCTTAGCCTTTTATCCGGGCGCGAAAATTGGTGTCATTGGGACCAATGGCTCGGGCAAATCGTCGTTGCTACGCATTATGGCAGGTGTCGACACCGAGTTCTTTGGCGAAGCCAGACCCCACCCGGGCACGAGGATCGGCCATTTTGCGCAAGAACCGGAACTGGGGCAGGCTCGAACGGTTCGCGAGGCGCTTGCGCTCGGTGTTGCGGACATCCGGGCCGTGCTCGACGAGTTCGAGCAGGTTAACCAACGTCTATCCGAACCCCTTGATCCCGACGAGATGGAGGCAGTGCTCGCGAAGCAGTCTGGTTTGCAGGATCGGATTGATGTTCTCGATGCCTGGAATCTCGAGATGACGCTGGACTCAGCGCGCGAAGCGTTGCGCCTTCCACCTCTTGACGCAGAGATTGGGGTCCTGTCGGGCGGTGAGAAGCGTCGCGTGGCACTAGCCTGCGTACTGCTCGGGCGCCCCGACATGCTGTTGCTTGATGAACCCACTAACCACCTGGATGCCGAGTCCGTAGCTTGGTTAGAGCAGTTCCTGCTGCAGTATTCAGGCACGGTCATTGCGGTCACGCATGATCGCTACTTCTTGGACAATGTCGCCGGTTGGATTCTCGAACTCGACCGTGGACGTGGATACCCATTCAAAGGGAATTATACGGGGTGGCTTGAGCAGAAGAGCGCGCGGCTTGCTGTCGAAGAGAAGCAAGAAAGCTCGCGCCAGCGCAAGCTGAAGCACGAACTCGAGTGGGTCCGCTCCAGTCCCAGGGCGCGCCAGGCCAAGAGCAAAGCACGACTTGGTGCCTATGAGAACTTGCTCGCTGAAGCCACGAAAAAAGTAGTCGACGCAACGGAGATAAGTATTCCGCCTGGGCCGCGCTTAGGGGATCAAGTGGTTGACGCAGAAGACCTTTCTAAGGGATTTGGTCCACGGCTGTTGATTAAGGAGCTGACCTTCCGGCTGCCCCGCAACGGAATCGTGGGCGTCATTGGCCCAAATGGTTCAGGCAAGACCACGCTGTTCCGAATGCTGGTGGGAGAGAATGCGCCTGATTCGGGCCGACTGCAGATTGGCGAAACCGTGAAATTCGCGTACGTGGACCAAAGTCGCACTAGCCTCGTCGGCGAACATAGCGTTTGGCAGGAAATCTCCAACGGCGAGGAAAAGCTCGTGGTCGGCAATCGTGAAATTCCCTCGCGCGCGTACTGCTCGTGGTTCGGTTTCAAAGGAAGCGATCAACAGAAGCCCGTGGGCAAACTCAGTGGCGGCGAGCGCAACCGAGTTCATTTGGCAAAGTTGCTCAAGGAAGGTGGCAACGTTCTTCTGCTGGATGAACCGACCAATGATCTTGATGTGGATACTCTTCGGGCGCTCGAAGAGGCGCTGCTAGAATTTGCAGGTTGTGCGGTAGTCATCAGCCACGACCGTTGGTTCCTCGATCGCGTCGCAACGCACATTTTGGCTTTCGAAGGCGAAAGTCAGGTCACTTGGTTCGAGGGGAACTACGAGGCCTACGAAGCAGATCGGCAGCGTCGCCAGGGGGCGCCCAATCGAGAACCGCGCAGGCAACGATTCGGTAACATTGGGAGTTGAAGCGACTTGGGGATGCTTCGGGCGGTGCATCGGATGCGGGGACGTGTGGATATCAATGGGAATACACCTAAGGAAAGCTGTGGGTTTGTAGGGCGGCACGGGGTAGCCTTGGCGGCATTGGTGTGGACTGCACCATGGAAAGCACCGGAATTTCCTTGATTCCATGGCAATTACTGGACAGCCAGGTATAGACTGAGCCAGAAGCGTAGCAAACGTTGCTGTGGGGGCGCGTCGTGTCTGAAACAGGTTCCGTACTAGTCATTGATGATCATCCTCGAATACGGGCGGGCCTAGTTCGGCTCGTCGATGAGCTCGGTTATACGGCACTCGAAGCCGACTCGTTGGAGACCGGGCTAAAATTGCTGGAGCACACGAGCTGTCGTCTGGTGCTCCTCGATCTGTTGCTCCCTGGTATGCACGGCATTGATGGCCTGCGACTGATCCATCAACGCTATAGTGATACGCCTGTGGTGGTCATCTCAGGCACCGCGACAGTGGAAATGGCAGTGGCTTGCATGAAACGCGGTGCTCGGGACGTGATTCCAAAGCCGTTCGATCCGGACGTGGCATTGGAATTGATACGCGCTGCGCTCGAGCCAGGCAGTGCCACCTATGTACGAAGTGACAGTCGTCCGGAACGGGTTCGCGAGGGGGTACGACGAGCAACCGACGCTTGGGTTCTATCGCCACGACAGGCAGAGGTTCTCGAGCTTCTGGTAACAGGAGCTTCCAATCGGACAATTGCTGATGCACTTCACTGTGCCGAGAGTACCGTGGAGATGCACGTCACCACTTTGTTGAAAAAGTCGACAACTTCGCAGCGCGCCGAATTGGTGGCGCGATTCTGGATGGACTTTGGGACATGATGCTCCCGCGAACGTGAATGCATGCTTGCAACCGACTAGGGCGTTCAGGTCCTGAGTTACTTTGGGGAAACGAGGGTCTCACCGCTTGTCGGCAACGTGTGCCTCAAGCGTCTCGTCACCGAGGCGAGTTCGAGTGCCAGAAGTCTTGATCTTCGATTCGGACGAATTCTGAGCAATGCCGGAACTTGTGGCGGCCTGTGGCCATGCCACTGTGACTCGCGCGCCGCCCGATTCACGATTTGATATTTTGAGTTTCCCGCCGTCGCGTTTGACCAGTTGATGACAACTATAGAGGCCGATACCCGAGCCACCAGACTTGGTGGACACCAGCGGGCTAGGATGTAGATCCAAAATCACCCTCGGAAAACCCGGCCCGCTATCGCAAACGGTCAGCAGAACTGTATCGCCCACCAATTCTATGGAACAGCGCACCTCCTTGTCTCGGCTCGCGCTGAGGGCCTGACAGGCATTGATGACCAGGTTTTCAACGATACGTTTGAGTGTGGAGACTCCTCCAACAACGTTGATTCGTGCTTGCAGTTCGGACAATTCACAATGCACCCGGCAGGTAACGTCGGGGTACAGGAGGGACACGTGTTCCACGCTGCAGCGTACCGGGTCCAGGAGTGAAATGGGCGAGCCTGCGATCTGCTGCCAGCGGGCGCTCTGGCGCGAAGTATTGATATGGTCGCTCATCTGCGACAATTCATCGGCCAATTCCTGCGACAGACGCAAAGCTCGTCGTAGATTGGGCTCCGAGCCCTTTTCCAGAGCCCGAGTGAGATCACGAACCATAAAGAGACTCGCGGTCATGGCATTGCCGAGATCATGCAGTGTGCTCTCGTGTTGAACCCATGATGGATAAGCCTCATCGTCGGGGAGAACGCAATCCACCAACTTTTCTCCGAGGATTGGCGCTGATTGCTTTGCTTGCTTATGCGCAGAGTCAAACCGCAACATTGCGGCCGTACAGACCAACCCTAACCAGGGTAGCGCGAAAGTAATGCTATCGTGAACTGCCAGAACGTAGCCGATGCCAAGCGCCCACCACAAGGTTGCCAGGTCAATCCAGCGCAGCGTTTCTCGCGTCGATTGCGTAGAGGATGAGGTGGCAACCACGTAGACCAGCCAAGCCACTGCCAACAGCTGAACCGCCGCCGTGGAAATCGCAATGAGCAGGACCGCACACAGGTAGACCGCGAAATTGGAGACGGCGCGAAGCGCCACGCACAGTCCACCAGAAAGCCGTCTCAGTAGCGATCGCCATGAAGCGAAGAACTCAGTTAGACTACCGAGAGTGCAGATGAGCGCCCACAAGTAGACCTGCCCCCGCCGAGGTTCCGCTCCAAGAACCCACTGCCAAGCCAATGCCGCAATTCCAAAAAGCAACCAAGCCGCGGACCGATTAAAGAAGAAATCGGCCAAATTGACTGCAGTAATCGGCGTCTTTTCTTGTTGAGACGAACCTTGACGCATTCCGAGCCTTCCCACCTCGACCAACATATCATGAGTTGCGAGCAATACGCAGGGGTTAGGTTTCTGGCACCGGTATCTGGCGTTCCGAAATGGCATGATTGTCCAATGATTGCGGCCATCTTGTCCACTGGGACCGAATTGACTCGTGGTGAGTTACTCAACACAAACGCCACCTGGCTAGCCGTAGAATTGGTGCGGCTCGGGATCGAGGTGACGACAATGGAGACGGTCGATGACGACGTCGGGCGGATCACTGATGCCTTCCGACGACTGTCTCTGTCGCACGACCTAGTCGTTTGTACTGGGGGGTTGGGGCCAACCACCGATGACATAACGGCCGAAAGCCTCGCTCGAGCCTGTAACGTTGAACTCGAAGTGCATGAGACTTCATTGAGTGCCATCGCAGAGAGGATGAAACGGTTCGGCCGGGAAATGTCGACCTCCAACACCAAGCAAGCCCTTTTGCCGCGAGGTGGCTGTGCATTGCCAAACGCCAACGGCACAGCTCCGGGGTTCGTCAAGGCACTCAATCGCGCGCAAATCTACTGCCTACCTGGGGTGCCAGCAGAGATGAAGCTTATGTTCACTTCGTTAATGACGCCGGCTCTGGCCAACGCTGAACACCAGCCTCTAGTGCAGATAGTCCTTCGAACGTTAGGCGTGGCTGAGTCGAGCGTTAATGACCACTTGCAGGATATCGCCGTGGCGTATGGCGTTACGCTTGGCTATCGAGTACATTTTCCTGAACTTGCCGTTAAGGTCGTGGCGCGTCGTGATTCAATGAGCGCTGCAACCGCGGCGGCTGAACTCGCTGCGCAAGAGGTTCGACGTCGCCTCGGCCCACGTGCGGTCTATGGGCAAGGTGATGAAACGCTCCCGGAAGTACTTGGGAGAGCGTTGTCTGAAAAGGGCCAGAGCTTGGCCATCGCGGAGTCTTGCACGGGGGGACAGGCCAGTTCACTCGTGACGTCGGCGGCCGGGGCCAGCCGAATCTTCAGCGGAGCGGTGGTGGCCTACGCCAACGAGATCAAACGCGACCTTTTGGGTGTACCTGCGGATGTGCTTGAGATGAATGGGGCGGTCAGCGAACCCACCGCTATCGCAATGGCCGAAGGCGTGCGCCGCCGTTTCAAGTGCGACTGGGGTCTTGCTATCACTGGGATTGCAGGGCCCGGCGGCGCAACATCGGAAAAACCACTCGGAACCGTACACTTCGCGGCAAGTGGACCCGGGGTGTTGCGACACCAACGCCGAGTCATTCCGTGGGACAGACAACGCGTTCAACGCATGGCTGCATTTCTGTCTCTTAATTGGTTGCGCTGTTTGCTGGACGATCCGCAGGCGGAGCTCGGATGAGTCCTCACTTGAAACGCGAAGTGTCTTTGGGAACGACACGAGTGTTCGTCGCCTTGCCGCTGGGTTCGGAAGCAGCGCTTCAACTCGAAGCGATTCAGTTGCATCTGCTGGCCGAAGCGGAACGGCAGGGGGTGAGCCTGCGTCTGACACCCAATCATCAGTTCCATGTGACGCTAGCATTTTTGGGGGACATCTCAACCGCACTGCTGCAGGGCGTCCTGAGAACCGTCAGCGACGTTTTCGTGTCGCAGACTGTTTTTCGAGTAACAATGAAGGACCTCGTGGCGTTTCCCTCCCCTCGGCATGCTCGTGTCCTTGGCACTGCTCTCGAAGATCCCTCGGGTGCGCTTTGTTGTGCGGTGGCACTGCTGCATGGCGGCCTACGTCGCGAAGGGTTAGCTTTTGAGGAACGCGAATTCCGTCCGCACATTACGCTCGCGCGCTTGCGACCACCGACACAAGTTACGTTCGAGACTACTCAGAGGTGGCTGGTTGAATCAGCCTTCCTTTGCCGTACTGTTGCTGTCTATGAATCGGAACCCGGAGCACAAGGCTCTCGTTACAGGGTCCTGAATTCAGTCCCTTTAGGCTAAAGCTAATTTCGGGGTATCCTCGATGTTCGATCCGTTCTCCACGCGTCGGAACGTCAGGTGACCTTCCAACATGCCAATGACAGCAGTATCGCCGGGAACGAGTTCGCAGCTGATGACACGCCGAGCTAACTCGTCCTCCACGTACTTCTGAAGTGCACGTTTCAGCGGTCTAGCTCCGTAGTGCGAGTCGAAGCCAACGTTTGCGAGCCAGTCTTTGGCATCCGAAGTCACCTCAAGCTTCAGGTCACGCCGCTCAAGTCGTGATTCGACTCGACTTAATTGGATGTCGACGATTTGGCGGATATTCTCCCGAGTGAGTGGGTTAAACACAACCGTTTCGTCGATTCGGTTCAGGAATTCGGGACGGAAATGCGCTCGTACGACTTCGGTCATCGCCTGTTCACTCGCCTTTTGTCGCTCGGCATCCGATAGGTCTCGACGTTCTGCGATGTTCGTGAGTTGCTCTGACCCCAGGTTACTGGTCAGTATAATCACCGTATTTTTGAAGTCCACCGTACGACCCTGCCCGTCCGTGAGCCTTCCGTCATCGAGCACCTGCAGCAACGTATTGAACACGTCTGGATGGGCCTTCTCCAATTCGTCGAACAAAATGACCGCGTACGGGCGCCGTCGAACCGGTTCGGTCAACTGCCCCCCTTCTTCGTATCCCACGTAACCAGGAGGGGCGCCAATCAACCGCGAAACGGTATGGCGCTCCATATACTCGCTCATATCGAGCCGAATTACCGCGCGTTCGTCGTCAAACAGTTGCTCGGCAAGGGCACGAGCCGTTTCCGTTTTACCAACACCCGTGGGGCCGAGGAACAGAAAGCTACCAATGGGGCGCGATTCGTCGCCTAGGCCAGCTCGTGAACGACGTACCGCGTTCGATACGGCCTCGAGTGCCTTGTCTTGGCCGACTACCCGCGCGCGCAAGTGCTCTTCCATCGCAAGCAGCTTCTGCAGATCAGATTGCAGCATTTTCGATATCGGTATTCGAGTCCACTTTGAAACGACGGCGGCGATGTCCTCTTCCGTCACTTCTTCCCGCAACATGCTCCCATTCTGCTGAACACGCGCTAGCTCCGCGTGCGCAGCCTGCATCGAGCGCTCCACCTCCGGGATTCGCCCATATTGGAGCTCTGAGGCTTGCTGATAGTCCGCGGCGCGGCGCGCTTGTTCCATCTGAACCTTGAGCCCATCCAGCCGCACTTGAGCGTCACGGATGGTGTCAATGATTTGTTTCTCGCGCAGCCATTTGGCGCGAGCGGTATCCCGTTCCGCTCCAAGCTCGGCCTTTTCTTTTCTCAGCTCCTCCAGTCGCTGTCGACTGCTGGCGTCGCGTTCACGCTCGAGCGCTTTTTCTTCTATCGCCAGTTGCATCAATCGCCGTTGCAACTGGTCGATGGGTACGGGCAGGCTGTCGATTTCCATCTTGATCTTGCTCGCGGCCTCGTCCACTAGATCGATCGCTTTGTCGGGCAAGAAGCGGTCGGTAATGTATCGATTGCTCAAGTTCGCTGCGGCCACTAGGGCTGAATCTTGGATTCGTATGCCGTGGTGCAGCTCGTAGCGTTCCTTGATGCCGCGCAGAATTGCGATCGTAGCTTCTACGCTAGGCTGCTCGACAAGTACCGGTTGAAAACGCCGCTCGAGTGCGGCGTCCTTTTCGATGTGCTTTCTGTACTCGTCTAGGGTAGTTGCACCGATGCAACGCAACTCGCCTCGCGCCAAGGCAGGCTTGAGCATGTTGGCCGCATCCATCGCTCCCTCGGCGGCCCCTGCCCCAATCAGCGTATGTAACTCGTCGATGAAGAGCACGACTTTCCCAGCAGCCGCTACCACTTCTTTAAGGACGGCCTTGAGACGGTCTTCGAATTCTCCCCGAAACTTTGCACCCGCAATCATGCTCGCCAAATCGAGCGACAATAGCCGTTTGTCTTTGAGCGACTCCGGGACATCTCCTGTAGCGATGCGTTGTGCAATTCCTTCTGCGATAGCGGTCTTGCCAACACCGGGCTCCCCGATGAGCACCGGGTTGTTTTTGGTGCGTCTACTGAGCACCTGCATTACGCGACGGATCTCCTCGTCGCGCCCAATCACGGGATCGATTTTGCCCTGCTTTGCCAATTGCGTCAGGTCACGCGTATATTTGTCGAGGGCCTGAAACTTCCCTTCCGGGGCCTGGTCCGTCACGCGTTGAGTGCCGCGAATCT
>CAZCNI010000062.1:0-8189 GCA_964499765.1 uncultured Polyangiaceae bacterium | reverse complement strand
GGCTGCGGCACTTCAAGTGCCGCCAAAACAGTAGGCAGCAGATCAACCGTCTGGACCGGTTCGTTCACCGTGCGTGGCGTGAAAAGGTCGGGCGCATAGATGACGAGCGGCACCCTCACCTGCTCCTCATAGACGGTTGACCCGTGGTACCGGCCCCCGTGATCGCCAAACTCTTCCCCATGATCAGCGCTCAGGATGACCAGCGACCCGGGCCGTTTCGCCAAGAACGCTTTGGTTATGTCGCCAATCGCAGCATCGGCATAGGCGATTTCCGAATCGTACCGATCCACGTCGCGTGAGCCAAAGTCATGCCCCGGGCGAGCTTCATACGGTTCATGGGGGCCGAAAAGATGCACCCAAACGAACAACCGCTGCCTCGCTGGTTCGGCGTCGACGTAGCGTGTCACTTGCTCGACACGTGGAGGGCCTTCGAGGAACTCGACCTTGCGATATTCGAAACCAAGAAATGAATCACGGAACGGCACGAAGCGTTGCGGATCGATAAAGAACACAGCGGGCGGATAGAATGCTGCCGTTCGATATCCATAACGTTGCAGAAGCGTGGCAAAAGTGTCGGAATCGGCGCCAGCGCCTTGCAGCAAGAGCGGCCGCATGTATTTGCCGGTCATCATCGACGTGACCGAATACGATGTATGTGCGGTGGGCGCGTAGGCGTAATTAAACTTTACGGCCCTCTGCGCCAGTCGATCGAAATTCGGCGACGTGGCGCGGGAATACCCGTAGGTACCCAAATGGTCGGCACGCAGCGCATCCACGGTGATTATCAGGATGTCCCGACCGCGCAGCGAGAAGCTCTGCACTGGAGCAGAGGAAGACTCACTGCTTGACTGCTGGCCGCACGTTGCGTCCCAACCCTGCGCGCCACAATCAAGCAGCGGCGGTGGCGGGGCAAAGCGTGCCGCGCACTTAACTCCCTGCCCGAGCAACGGTGCGCGATCAATCAGAATTAGCCGAAAGTTGTCAAAATGCGCGAGCCCGCGCGCAGACCTTGCCATCAGGGGCGCAGCAACAGCGCAGACCCCAACCAATGCAACGAGGGTCCAATTCGGTCTTGTGCTTTTGTTGGTCTTGCCGGCACTTGGAGGGTGGGCTGGGTCGGTCCACACCCAGAACATCAGTGGCGAAAGTAGTGCAGTGGCAATTGCCAAGCTCAGATGAAAGCCCGGGTAGAGACGCACCAGCACGAAACGGTTCACTAGTTCAAGCCCGAGGATCAAGAGCCACCCGGTGGTGCTGGTCAAACTGGAGTGCTGTCGCGCCAAGCGTGCCAAGCGCGGCGCTCCCCACCAGGCAAAACTAGCGACCACTGCCGAAAAAACAGCGACAAAGCCTAAGCGCGTACCAAGAGCAGCCAAGTGTCGGCCGCCACCAATCGACCAGGCAGCAAAGCCACTACCAAGACCAGTGGCAAGGACCAACCAAACCCGCGACCTTCGTTTGACATCGCTGTCAGCCCAATTGGTCAACAGCCAACCGGCAATGACGCCGAGCAGTGCTGCCACGGGCAAGACCAGCGGAACCAACTGCACTAGCCCATGCGTCAGCTCCCACGAGCTCGTCAATTGGTGGCGAGCCAGCGCAAAAGTGACGATGCCTTCCAGCCCAAGAACGAGCCAAACCGCCGTCATACCGCGCACGCAGGCGCTACCCGTCAGTGTTCGCATGCCGCTACGGGGGTCCGCTATGCGTACTCGACGTTTGTGATCTCGTACTTTCGCTGCCCCACCGGCAGCGTCACACTAATTTCATCACCGACTTCTTTGCCAATCAGAGCTCGCGCCAGTGGTGCGGAAATCGATATGGTGCCTTGTGACAGATCGGCCTCTTCTGCACCGACTATTCGATAGCGAACCTCTTCGTCAGTGTCGATGTTGAGCAACTCCACCGTGGCCCCGAAACGTATCCGTGGACCAGACAAGCGGCTTGGATCAATAATTTCCGCCCGTGAGAGCTTGTCTTCGAGATCCTTGATGTGCGCTTCGATCATGCCCTGGCGTTCTTTGGCCGCGTGATACTCAGCATTCTCGCTGATATCACCGTGCTCCCGGGCCGTCTCAATGTCGCGTGAGATCTTGGGGCGCTCCTCGCGGAGGCGCATCAGCTCCTCACGCACTTTCTGCGCCCCTTGGGGAGTCATGGGTACCTTCTCTACCTCAGCCATGGTACGGGCGTTCTAGCCCATGTGCGGTGTCCGGCAAGTCGGTATGTGCGAGGTTCTCTTGCACACCGACCATTGAACCGCTAGCTAGAGCACACATGCGTCGCATCATCGGACTTCTCTTCGCAATCGCGCTCGGTCCTACCTGTGCCAGCCAGCAGACCGAACCCACCACCGCGCAACACTATTCGGAAAATGCGCGCCGAGCGTACCTGGCCGCGATGGACGAGTTCAACGACCGGTCGTGGGAGAGCGCCACCACCATGTTCGATCAGATCAAGCGGGAGTACTCCTACAGCCGCTATGCGCGCTTGGCAGAACTGCGTATGGCGGACATCGAGTACGAGCAGCAGAAGTTCGCTGAAGCCGTTTCGTCGTATCGAAGCTACGTGCACGATCACCCGAACGACCCTGAAGTGCCGTTTGCGCGTTTCCGCGTGTGCAAGGGCCTATTCGAGCAAACTGGGGAAAGTATTCTGCTCCCTCCGCTCGAAGAGCGCGAATTGGCAGCGGCCAACGACGCCTACACGGCGATTCAATCGTTCATTACCGATTATCCGCTCTATGAGCGCAAGCCTGAAGCCGAGTACATGCTGGAATACGTCACCGGTTTACTCGGGCGCCATGAGCTCTACGTAGCGCGGTTCTATCTAAACCTCGATAAGCTCGCACCGGCCGCCGAACGTGTCATCTATGCACTGCAGAAGTTTCGCAACTCAGGGCTCGAACCTGAGGCCCTCGTTCTGCTGGGTGAAACCCGTCTGAAGATGCATCAATACGCCGAGGCCAAAGTCCACTTTCAGACGGTCCTCCAGCGATACCCAGCCAGTGCCTTCAGCTTGCCAGCACAGCGATTCTTGAAGTACCTGGAAGTTCACCCGGCACCCACTTCAATTGCCGTAGAATGAACCTTTTACGGACACGTAATCATGTCTTCTTCTGACTCCGATCAAAACCGCATGGCGGGGGCTGGTATTGTCCTCGTCGTTGATGACGAGCGTAATATTCGGCGCACGCTTGGAATGGTACTCGAAGGCGATGGCTACCAAGTGATGGAAGCCGATAGCGCCGAGCGCGCCTTGGAACTACTGCATAGGCCAGACCAGCCGATTGATCTGGCGATCTTCGACCTGAAGTTGCCAGGGATGTCCGGGCTCGATGCACTGGCACAGATACGCGAGGACGAAGCTACCAGTGATCTGCCCGTCATCGTGATCAGCGGGCATGCCACCGTTCATGACGCCGTGGCCGCCATCAAACTGGGCGCGTCAGATTTCTTCGAGAAGCCGCTCAACCGCGAGCGCATCATCGTCAGTGTCCAGAACTCGATCCG
The DNA here is from genome assembly GCA_964499765.1 of uncultured Polyangiaceae bacterium. Lineage (GTDB taxonomy): Bacteria > Myxococcota_A > Polyangia > Polyangiales > Polyangiaceae > FEN-1139. The sequence continues at coordinate 4,677 of CAZCNI010000062.1, read as the reverse complement.
TACCGCCCGACTGAGTCGCACGGTCGAACAGATGCGCGCCGAACTCGAGACGCGCTACGAGATGATTGGCACCAGCCCAGCACTGCAGCGAGTGTTCCAGGACATCGACAAGGTCGCGCCGACACGTGCGGGTGTGCTCATCACGGGTGAAAGCGGCACCGGCAAGGAACTCGTGAGTCGCGCGATTCACCGCTTGAGTCCGCGAGCAGACGGCCCATTCATCAAGGTCAATTGCGCGGCAATTCCGCACGACCTCATCGAGAGCGAACTGTTCGGTCACGAGCGAGGCAGCTTTACCGGGGCTCAGGCTCGCAAGCGCGGCTTCTTCGAGCAGGCACACGGGGGCACGCTGTTCTTGGATGAGATTGGTGACATGGCATTGGCGGCTCAGGCCAAGGTGCTCCGCGCCCTGCAGAACGGCGAGATCAGTCGCGTTGGGTCAGAGCATGTGTTGCACGTCGATGTGCGAGTACTAGCGGCGACCAACAAGGATCTGGGTAAGGAAGTCGCCGCTGGCATGTTCCGCGAAGATCTCTACTTTCGGCTAAACGTGTTTCCCATTCGGGTACCTGCGCTCCGTGAGCGAGGTGACGACGTGAGAATTCTCGGACAGAGTTTCGTTCAGGTGTTCTGCGCGGAAAATGGGTTACGAGAGAAGAAGATTGATCCAAAAGTGCTCGACGTCCTGGTCCGCCGCAGCTGGCCTGGCAACGTCCGTGAGCTGAAGAATGTCGTCGAGCGCGCTGCTATCTTGTCGAGCGACGTGATCACGATTGCGGATCTGCCCGAAGATCCACACATCAACCCGTTCGAAGACGAACCCACCACGGTCTCCCCGACTGAGATCCCCAATTTTCGCACCCCGACCACACCGGGGCAGCGACTCAGTCTCAAAGATTATCGCGATGCTGTGGAACGTGGGTACATCCTCGAGACTCTCGATAGCTGTGATTGGAATATCTCAAAGGCCGCCGTGCTACTTGGCGTAGAACGCACGAATCTGCACAAGAAGATCAGAGCCTATGGGATCAAGCGGGAAGGCTAAATCCGGGACTCCCTTTCCGTCTCGCGCTTTACTGCTTTGGCCACCAACCTGGCGCAACCGAGGGGGGCTCGTGGGTGCGGGTTCGCCTGCGCCTGTGCGCCATGAGGGTCGGGCCCCTGCTCTGCTCGTGCTGCACGGCTTCGGCGGAACGCCGCGAGAGGTCGGAGCAATGGTCGAGGTCGCGCGACGTCATGGGCTTGCGGTGTCCGCGCCCCTACTGCCCGGGCATGGCACGCATGCTGGAGATCTGGAATCGAAGGCATTCGAGGACTGGCTCGATGCTGCACGCACCGAGCTCGACCGTTTACGGACGCACGGCAAGGTCATCGTGACCGGCTTGTCACTCGGTGCGGTCCTGGCAGCGCGTCTAGCTGCCGATGTTTCAAGCGATGTGTGCGGCCTTGCCTTGTTTGCCAACGCTCTGCATCTTGCCTCCCCCTACCCCGCACGCTGGCTAGCCGTTGCCCAGCGGCTGCACCTGCCGCGAACTTGGTGGATTCCGAAGCTGTGCGCAGACATTGAAGACCCCGAACAACGCCCACTACATTTGGGCTATGATGTTGAACTCATTGGTGCGGCAATCGAGGTTTATCGCGGTGGCATCGAGACCCGCGCTCGTCTCCAGAACATCACGTGTCCCACTCTTTTCGTGCACGGCGCTCTCGACCAGGTGTGCCCGGTTCGCAACGTCGATCGGGTCGTGAAGGCGCTTGGAACGCACGATGTTCGTTCGGTGATTCTCCCGAACTCGGGTCACGTCGTCACGGAGGACCGCGAACGCGACCAGGCCGTGGCGGCGCTCGACGCGTTCGTCGCCCGGCTACTGTGACTATTGTCCCGTGGAACCGTACCCGCCCGCTCCGCGTTCGGTCGCGTCAAGTGACTCGACCCATTGCAGTTCAGCGTGCTCCACGCGCGTGATCACTAGCTGCGCAATCCGATCCAGCGGCTTGATCGTGAAGGGTTCGGTACCGTGGTTGATTAGGATCACCGCCACCTGACCGCGATAGTCACTGTCGATGGTTCCGGGAGAATTCACCAACGAGAGACCGTGCTTGAGCGCCAGACCCGAGCGAGGACGCACTTGACCTTCGTAGCCTTGAGGTATGGCCAGCGCGAGGCCCGTCGGCACCAGGTGGCGACAGCCCGGCGCAAGCGTCACGGGCTCGGTGAGTGCCGCATGCAGGTCGAGGCCAGCCGAACCTGATGTTTGGTAACTGGGAAGCGGAACCGGGACGGGCCCGACACACTGAACGCGAATCGCTAACGTCATGGACTTTTTTCGATTTTGTGCTGAGAGCTACTCTCGAGTTGGCGGCGATGGCGTTCAAAAATCTCTTCTGCCATCTCCTGCAACTTCTTGGCCTCGCGCAAAATATCCAGGTTGTGTTGATAGTATTGATTCTCGAGCGCAAACCGTGAAAATGCCTGATAGCTGCGGGCGACTTCCAGCTCGTTGCCCAGCTCTTTGGACAGGTTGATGGACCGGGTAAAGTAGTCCAACACTTTTTCCTCATGTCCGGGGCCCCAGGCGCCCGCTGCTGTCACCTCGGCAAGCGTCCGCAGCCCAATCGCCAGATGCGGTTTACTGCGAACCTGTCCGAACATGTCAACGGCACGTTTGACGTTCTCCCGCGCACGATTGAGGTCGCCTTGCAGCAGGAACGCTTTGGCGAGACCACGCCAGGCTTCCGCCAACTGCAAGCGGTTACCGAGTTCGTCACAAAGCTCTTCAGCCTCTTGAAAAACTTGAATGGCGCGGGAGACGTCACCCAGGTGATAGTGAGTCGTACCGATGTGCGTCAATAATACCGCCAGCTGGTTGCGCTCGCCCACCTGGTCTGCCCAACCGTAGGCTTCTTCGAACAGCTTGAGTGCCCCTTGCCAATTGTTCCGATCTTGTTCGAGACAACCCAGGTTGGTCAGTGACTCGGAAATGCCGATACGATCGCTGTTACTGCGGCGCAGCTGCAGGGATGCTTCGAATGCCTCACGGGCTTTCTGCATGTCACCGTGATCCATCCAGACCAAGCCCATATTGTTCAAACTAAGTGCAATCGACCGTTCATCATTGAACTTGCGCCGCATCTCGAGCGCAATGCTCATCGACTCCAGCGCCTCATCGTAATGTCCCTGGATCCATAGCAGCTGACCGATGTCATCGTGACTTGCAGCAATCCCCCGCAGGTCGATGTCGGCCGTGAATAGCGCCAATCCGGCGTCCAGATGTTTACGGGCCAAGTCAAGCGCGCCGGTGTCGCGATAGAGCCGACCAATGCGGTTCTGTGCCGCGCCGGCCTTACCCTTACAATTGAGCACATACGCCAATCGATGCATTTCTCTGAACGATGAAAGTGCCTCCTCGGCGCGACCCAGAATCAGCAGTACATCGCCGTAGTTGTGAAGTGCATTCATGCGTCGATAAGCGTCTGCGTCTGCAAGGATCTCGAGCCCCTTGGCATAGTACTCGACGGCCTTCTTGTTGGCGTAGGCACTGCGCGCCAGGTCAGCGGCATCCAGGTATGCAAGGCCCGCTCGAGTCGTCGAACCGGCGCGCTCTAGATGCTGCGCCAACATGGCGCAGGTCTCTTCCTGCACGCGCACGTTCTCGTGAAGACTGAGCCAGTCTGCAATGATCTGGTGGTAGCGACACAAGGAACCCGCGTGCGTCAACCGTAGCAGGTGTTCTCGCTCGAGATTCTGTTTGAAAACGTATTCTTCGTCACCAAAAAATAGGCTTTCTGGCATGCGCAGGACATAGTCACGTCGCTCCAGATCCTCGAGCATGCTGCGCAGAGTAGCAATGTTTTGGGTGTCGGCGGGGTTCCAAACATCGGGGACGTCGCGCTCGAATCGTTCGAGCGACATCAGACACCCAAGCCAGAAAACATTGCCGGTTGCAGCCGCATGCGTCAGTAAGCGTTGATCACTTGCAGCCAGGGCCGTCATTCTCGCGACCACCGCGTCTTGCGCATTCATTGGCAGACGCACATTTGCGAGTCGCTCCAGGGAAACCTTCCAAGTGGGCCGCCCGCGGACGTTGTCCGTTTCTACGGTCAGCACGCCATCGTCGTGGAAGATTCGCACCATTTGCTCGAGTAGCCCTGGGTTGCCACCGGCGAGCCCTGCCGCTGCTTCGACGAGCGGCTCGGGTGGCCCTCCTTGGCAAGGGGCAAGCAGCAGCTCGAGAATGCGGCTCGAGTCCGCTTCGCTCATGGGCAGCAGGTCGAGTCGATTGTGCCGCTCTCCACCCAACTCGAACCAATTGGGCTCACGCGTCACAATCTCAGGACGCGTCAGGCATACGACGTACACCGCGCCCTGGAGATTACGCATCAAGTACATGAGTAGGTCGAGGGAATCGGCGTCGGCAGAATCGACATCGTCGGCAATGATACAGATTGGGCTTTGACGACTCTCCGACTCGAAGTAACGACGCAGCACGACGCGACGCAGTAAACCGGCCTCTGCTGGTTCGTCTGCCAGCGCTCGGCCTAGCGAGCTCTTCGGCGCTGCAACATCGAGCAACTGAGCCAGAAAATAGCAGACGTCGTCCACGTCGCGCTCGGCGATCACTTTCGACACTTCTTTGCGCAGGCGCAGCCACGCCTCCGTGTCAGTAGTGTTGTCGA
>CAZCNI010000061.1:1431-8295 GCA_964499765.1 uncultured Polyangiaceae bacterium | reverse complement strand
CACGGCAGCGTGTACACATCGCTCAGATACATCGCAAGGGGGTCATCCAAGTGCTGGCCCAATTTGAAGGCTGGGGTCGGACTAGTGGGTGTGACAATGGCATCAACATGCTCGAAGACTCGCTCGAAGTCTTGTCGAATCAGGGTCCGCACCTGTTGTGCCTTTTTGTAGTAGGCATCATAGTAGCCAGCACTGAGAACATATGTTCCAAGGAGTATTCGCCGCTTCACTTCGCGACCGAAACCCGCGTCGCGCGTCTCGCCGTACAAACGCTGCAGATCGGCGTTGACGGACTCCACGCGCAAACCAAAGCGCACACCATCGAATCGTGCAAGGTTACTCGATGCTTCGGCGGTTGCCACGATATAGTAGGTGGCCACGCCGTAGGCCGTATGCGGCAAGCGAACGTTCTCGACTTTGCACCCCAGGTGTTTCAACGCGTCGATTGCTTCGACGACCCGCTCGCGCACATCGGCGTCGAGACCCTGTCCGAAGTACTCTTCCGGAACGCCGATGCGTAGGCCTGCTACACCTTGGTCACAGGAGGCAAGGAAATCAGGCACGGTGTTGGCTGAGGTCGTGGAGTCGTGTGCGTCTGGTCCAGCGATAACTTGAAGCAGTTGCGCTGCACTTCGCACGTCATTCCCGAAGGGGCCGATTTGTTCAAGGCTGGAACCAAAAGCCACGAGGCCGTAGCGCGAAACGCGCCCATAGCTCGGTCTTACACCCACGACTCCGCAGAGCCCCGCTGGTTGGCGGATCGAACCCCCCGTGTCACTGCCGAGGGCCACTGGACACAGTCTTGCCGCCACGGCGACTGCACTGCCACCGCTCGAACCTCCGGGTATTCGCGACCTGTCCCACGGGTTGAGCGTTGGTCCCCAGGCACTGGTTTCCGTGGAGGACCCCATTGCGAATTCATCCATGTTGGTCTTTCCAACGATGAGGGCGTCCGCTTGCCGCAGTCGTGCAATGACTGTGGCATCGTAAGGTGACTGCCACCCACGCTGGTCGCCTGCGGCTCTACGCAGAATTCGCGATCCACAGGTGGTTGGCGCGTCCAATGTGCAGATTGCGTCCTTAATGCCGATCGGAACCCCTGCTAGTTGCCCTAACGGTTCACCTCGATCGCGCTTGCGATCGATTTCAACCGCCGAGCGCATGACGCTTTCCTCAGATGTGTGAACAAACGCGTTGAGCTGGTTCTGCCCACGAATGGCACTAAGAGACGCGCTAGCAACCGCTTCTGCCGTGACGGCGCCACTGCGCACCGCCTGAACCAACTCGTGAATTGGCTGTCTTAGTACTTCTTGCATCATTCCGTCACCCTTCGTCCACGAACGCAGGTACCGCAAAACCACCTTCGCGTGGGCGGGGTGCTTCAGCCAAAGCTTCGTCATTGGACAGACCGGGCACCACTTCATCTTTTCGTAGGGGAGCTGCCGTCACCGCAACGTGTGCCGTGGGACCAATACCCTCGGTGTTCAGCTGATTGAGTTGCTCGACGTGGCCCAGAATCTTGCCCAAATCGTCTTGGAAAGAGGCAATCTCATCGTCTTCGAGACGCAGATGAGCCAGCATTGCAATGTGAAGTACGTTTTCACGCGATACTCGCATGGGGTGTTCCGATCCTCGAGTTGGCTAGCGTAGTACGGGCGCCTGCATTTTCGACACGAATATTGAAGCAGAACCGTCAGACGGGCGGACGGCGCACCCAACGGAAACCGAATGTGTCGGAGCTGTCCGCGATCGTTTGAACAAGGCGGAAGGGGCCCGCGGTCGTGGGCGTGTCCGCAAGACATAGTTGGCTGAAAGCGGCCGGGACCGACCACCGGTTGGTGGGCCTAGGCTTCACTTGTGACAACTCACGGTTCGAGCGCCGGGGAGTTATGCCGCGATTCACCGGTTCGTTGATCCAATGCGGCCATGAATAGCTCGTAGGCGACGATCTGAGTGGCTTGTGCCAAATTGATTGATGGTTGGTCGGCAGCGATGGGGATACGGATGCGCCAGTTGAGCGCGCCAACCATATCAGCGGGCAGGCCAGTCTTCTCGTTACCAAACAAGATGACGATCTTGCGCTGCGCGGAGGCCATATTTACGGCGTGAGCAGCGAACTGGCGGGCATTGCAGACACCTGAAACGCCGCGTCTGGAAGTGGTCGCGGCCAGAACGTCTGCTCCAGCGACGGCTTCTTGTACGGTCGCAAACTGACGCGCTGACTGGAGGACATCCCAAGCCTTTACCGCCATACGATGCGCCATCTCATGTTCGGGGATCGCAAGTCGGCTTGGCTTGACCAATCCCAATTGGGTAAACCCCATGGTCTTGATAGCACGTGCTGCAGCGCCAACATTTTCCGGATAGTGTGGGTTCACGAGCACGAACAGAGTCGCAGAATGTATCGGCAACGATAACACGATTAGGTTCGGATAGTAGCATTGCTGGGCCCGCATGCCGTGCGCGACATTCACGGAGCGAGGCGTATGTCGCACTACTTTAGATTCGGCTGAGCCGTACCCGCATCGCTCCACGAGTTTGATGAACTAATCCCGGTTGATGAATCGGCCGGGTTGCCGTTGTCTGCAGGAGTTGACGCACGCGCATTGCTGTGACGATGCGGCCCAAACTTTGAGGAAGCGGGGTTGACGGGTTTGGCAGCGCCAGGACCGTAATCACCGGCATCTACACGAACCAATGCAGGTTCTGCTTGGAGGCTGTGAATTAGTTGCGTGAACAGGAGAGTTGCAAGCACGCCGAGCGCCGCTGCCGCAATCAATCGGGTTCCGTAGTGTGCCGAGTTACTAGGCGTTGGGGCCGCCGTGGGCAGGTGAATTTCTGGAATAATGGGGACCGAGCGACGACCAGGTAAGAGCAGTGCTTCTGCGAGAACCTGCCCGAACTGTTCACAGCTGTCGAAACGCGACCGCGGATTTTTGGAGAGTGCGCGAGCGAAGACGGTGTCCACGCGCGTATCAAGACCACAGATAGCGGCCACCGCGGGAGGCTCTTCATACGTGATACGTGCAGCGACAGCCACCGCGTCATCACCAGGAAATGCGCGATGCAGACAGAGGGCTTCATAGAGTGTCGTTGCCAAAGAGAACTGATCGCTGGCCGACGAAAACGTTCCGTGAGAGATGGCTTCAGGAGCGCTATACGCTGGTGTGCCCAGCAAGCGACCATCGCGAGTGAGCGTTGAATCGGGCACGCGTGCAATGCCGAAGTCGGCAATCTTGGACCCGGTGCGGGCAAGTATCACATTTTCTGGTTTGATGTCGCGATGCAGGACGCCTGCTTCATGGGCCAGGCTCAAGGCGCTGCCCAACTCAAGGGCAAGTTGCCTAACGAGTTCAGGCCCGAGCTTGCCTTGCTGAATGCGCTGTTTCAGTGTTTGCCCTTCAATGTATTCGAATACCAAGAACAGCCCGAGAGCATCGTCTTCACCCATGTCGTACAGTGCCACGATGTTGGGATGGCTCACTCGCGCTGAGGCACGCGCCTCTTGTTGCATTCGCTCATACAGAGTCTGCAGATGTTCTGGAGGTAAGCCGAGGTCGTCTCTCAGAATTTTGATTGCGACATGACGGTCGAGAACCCGGTCATGCGCAAGATATACGCGCCCCATCGCACCCTGGCCAATGAGGCGAACGACCCGGTATCGTCCGATATGATCAAGTTGGCTTGGCTCGTCAGGTCGCATGCGGAACCCAAGTCTGAAGCGACTTGCTGAGCTTATGACACGAGTTTGGTGACCTTACCAAACGTCAACGAGCATGTCCTGACGTGGGCCGTAAAAAGGCCGCCTGATTTGCCTGTGCACGAATCAGTTGGAACCGGCGTCCGGTGCATTGTTCTTTGGCTTTTCTGGGGCGGGGTGGGCGATTTCACCGTATTCTTGTGCGAGTTTTCGCAGCAGCCCGTCGCGCAGAAGTTGCTCGTGTAAAACCGGCATCTGTGGAATTTTGATGAAAATTCGGACTTTCTTGTCGATCTTCACCAGTTCCACCGCTCCGGGCACTTCACGTTTCGGTTCCCCTGGCACGCGGTACCGAAAGAGCAAGTAGGCAGCCTCGGGATCCTTTTCCGTGACTTCGAAGCCCAAGTCAACTCGTAGATACCTGAGCGCAGCGCCGAAAGTCTGACTCAACGAACAGTGGGTGTCGCCATCTGCGCGTGCGGTCGCGGACCGGGAATTAAGCCAGAGTGCCACGACTGCTACGGCCACCAAGACGATCAATCGAATTGCCCTGCGCATGAGTCTGACATTGGGCCACAAAAGGTGCCCCCTCGCACTCCCAATCGTTGTCGAATCCGAGACGAGAGTGTTTGCAAAAGTGCAGGCCTTCACGCCCGTCCCGATTGTCCGAGCAAAATTGCCTGCGGACCACTGATAAAAAGCGACTGGAGTTCATCTTCGCCATATTCTCGCCGCAACCAGTCGAGGCCTAGTCCGGTGGCTTGGACATCCGTGACCCGATGGGCGTCGCTGCATGCGGCCAGATAGAGTTCCCGTTCGAGCAAGTCCCTCGCGCACTGCTGAGGTCGTTTACCATATCTTCCAACCAACGCGGCGGCATCGAGTAGCGCAGCGCAACCTACGTCCAACAGGCGTTCCAAAATCTCAGGGTGCTTCCACAAGGGCTCATAACGTTCCGGATGCGCAATGATTGGGAAATACCCTTGGCGTCGCAGATCAGCCAAACGATGATCAATAGTAAAAGGAAAGTCCGACGTGTAGAATTCGAGCAATACGGACCTCCCTCCCGGGTATGGAAGTCCATTGCCCTCCATGAGGGCCCGAAAAACGACGTCATCGAAGAAATGCTCAGCCGACAGTTCAAGAACGGGTAGAGAAGCGTCCAACGACAGTGTGAGCATTAACTCGTCGAACGCCGCTCGTAGACCGGCTGGTGAGTTATCAAACATGCCAGGACGTATGTGCGGTGTGGTTACGATGCGTTCAAAGCCAAGGTCGCGCAGCGCCTTCAGTGTCGCGATTGACTCGGCCAGATTCCGTGCTCCGTCGTCCACTCCTGGTACACAATGACAATGGAGATCGATGAAACCCGGCATGCTTGAATTACTTCTCTTTCTTGTCCCGCCCGCGAAATCGTAGTTTGAGAGGGGAACCTTCGAACCCGAAGTTCTTTCGAATCTGGTTCGTGATATACCGAGCGTAGCTAGACTTGATGTGCTCGGGTGCGTTTGACATTGCCACGAAAGTGGGCGGGGCGGTGGCCGCTTGTGTGATGTAGTAGATGCGCGGGGCGCGCCCCCCTTGCGTGGGAGGTGCATGCGTGGCGAGCACTTGCTCCATGAATCGATTGAGCTCACCGGTGGTTACCCGTCGATGAAACTGCTCACCTGCGCGGTGAACCGCATGCATCAAGTCTTTGACCCCAGTACCGGTCAGTGCACTGATCGGGAGCACGGGTACCCAAGGTGCAAAGTGCAGCGCAGAAGCACATTTCTCGAGCAACATCTTCTTGGGTGCACGTTCCAGCAGGTCGCATTTGTTGACCCCAACCACGACCGCTCGACCCTTCTCGATACACAGCCCAAGTAGTCGTGCATCCTGCTCCGCAATGCCTTCGCTTGAGTCGCAGAGCACCAGTGCCACGTCTGCTTTCTCCATTGAGCGAATAGCTCGGATCACGCTGACAGCTTCCACGCTTGTCTTTTCGATGTGACTGCGACGACGAATGCCAGCTGTGTCAACTACATGGAACACTCGATGTGCGTACTCGAACGTAGCGTCGACCGGATCTCGTGTGGTGCCCGGTTGATTGGACACCAGGCTTCGTTCGCCGCCAGAAATCAGGTTGAAGAGCGATGACTTGCCTGCATTGGGTCTGCCAACGATAGTCACGCGAGTCACTCCAGCGTCCTCTACCGGTGGCGACTCGTCGGGAGTGTCTGGGAGGCATTCAGATAAAGCGGCTTCCAGTTCAGCAATTCCACGCCCATGCAGCGCAGATACATAGAGTAGTGATGGAATGCCCAGTGTGTAGAGGTCGTTTGCCAACTGTTCCTGACGAGTACCGTCCACTTTGTTGGCAACGTAGATGACAGGCTTGCCGGCTTTTCGCAGCATTGAAACCACGCGCGCATCCGGTTCCGTAACCGATGTGGTTCCGTCAAGTACGCAAACGACCGCGTCAGCTTCCTCAATTGCAGCCAAAACGTGTCTGGCAATACCTTGATCGATGCTGTCATTGGCATCGGGTACGAGCCCGCCCGTGTCAACGAGTGTGATCTGTTTGCCATGCAGAAAAGCATCGCCGTAGTGTCGATCTCGGGTGACCCCTGGTTGGTCATCAACGATAGCCAGAGACACGCCGAGAAGGCGATTGAAGAGCGTGCTTTTGCCGACGTTCGGGCGGCCCACTACAACTGCGATTGGCGTCACGCGTCACCCGATTTGGACGAAGATGAGTTGGAACCGCCGTTGGAGTTGTAGCCCAATTCGGCCAAGATAGTTTGGTTGTCTTTCCAGCGTTTGCTGGTGCGAATGAACAACTGAAGATGCACCTTCTTCTGCAGAAGGTGTTCAATTCTCTTGCGTGAGAGAATTCCAATTTCGCGGATCTGATGACCTTTGTGTCCAATCAAGATGATACGTTGGCCGTCTTTTTCAACGGATATCGTCGCCTGTATCACTACGAATTTGTCCATATCCGAGAACTCATCGACGGTGACTGCGATGGCGAACGGTAGCTCCCCACGGGTCGTGCGCATCACTTGTTCGCGGATGTATTCCGCAGCAAAGTAGCGGAGCGGACGATCCGTCAGTGTCTCCGAATCGTAGCGCGCAGGTCGTTCGGGCATTGCTAGCTCGATGGCACTGAGCACTCTGTCCAC
>CAZCNI010000061.1:0-1421 GCA_964499765.1 uncultured Polyangiaceae bacterium | reverse complement strand
TGCGCATGGCAGATCAAGACTCGAAATGGGAATCACGTCTCGCTGCGGGTAGCGGGTAGCTAGGTCTGTCAGCAGGGGTAAGAGCAGCGACTTGTCTCTGAGTTGGTCGACTTTGTTGAGTACGATCGCCCAGGGCACTGATGGGGGGATGCTGTCGATAACGCGAATATCCTCCGCGGACCAGCTGGGCTGCTGGCTCAGCGCGCGTCCGGGCTTCCTGCGAGGAAGCTTAGCTTTTGGCGTTACGTCGAAAAACACGAGAGCAAAGTCCGCCCGGCGCAGGGTGTCGATGGCCGATAGATTCATACGCCGACCGAGTTCATTGTGTGGCCTGTGCAGGCCGGGGCTATCCAGCAGAGCGAACTCGACAGCCTCTCGGGTGACGACGCCCAGCAGGGCATCGCGTGTTGTCTGTGGAAATGAAGACACGATGGCGAGCGGTTCGCCCAGCGCCGTATTGAGGAACGTCGATTTGCCAACATTGGCTCGACCTATCAACGCCACAGTGCCGGACCTAAACATAGGCTGCAAAGATAGAAGCAATTGCTGAAGTTGCAGCCCAAATCGACTGGCCTGTTGCAGGGGCGACCGAACCGGGTTACCACCCGCTCTCGTTTATGGAAACCGAGACGCCCTTGGCGATAGCCGGAAACCCCATCGATTCTGCGAAACGGCCCGCCAATACCGCTAGAATGCGCGAACAAGGTCCCGAGAAGCTCGGGTCGCGGAGGCTTGGCGCAGTTATTGGAGTCACCGTGGTCGCCGTTGCCATTTTGGTGGGCCCGCTTGCAGTGGGGGGTATCTGGGATCCAATCGAGGTGCGAGTGGCGGCTCTGGCGTCGCGGATTGCCGCGTCGCTATTTCACGCGCAGCTCACTGCGTTCGGCAGCGATGTGGCCCACACCATGCCAACTCTGGGTGAACTTGGGCGCGGCGAATTGCCCTTTACATCGATCGCTGCCGGTTTTCGTCTCTTCGGCGTGCATGACTGGGCGGGTCGGTTACCCCTAGCGCTTTGGTTGGTGGCGGCACTTGTCAGTCAAGTTGTCTGGGTGACCCGTTTTATTGGCGAGCGAGCTGCGGCTTGGTCAGCGCTCGTGTTCTGCACGATGCCGCTCGTATTCTTTCAGGCGCGCTTCATGTTGGGCGATGCCACGACGATCGGTACCTCAACATTGAGCTTCGTTTTTTTCAGCCTGGCTTGCTTGGCGGCACCGAAACACCGTCCGCTGGCCGTGGGCTGGCGATGCGTCTATTTCGTGCTCGGGCTGGTTGCAGCTGGATTCGGGGTACTGACACGTGGTCTGGCAATCGGAGTTGCGGTGCCTGCGCTCGCCGTTAGTGTCGCGCACTTCGTTGCCGAGCTTCCGGAGGGGCGTTCCGGCAAGCCCCGATGGCAAATCGAACTCCTGCTAGTGAGG
>CAZCNI010000060.1:0-8302 GCA_964499765.1 uncultured Polyangiaceae bacterium | reverse complement strand
TTCGATGTCTCGGCAGCTACCTTCGATGTCTCGGCAGCTACCTTCGATGTCTCGGCAGCTACCTTCGATGTCTCGGCAGCTACCTTCGATGTCTCGGGTCGAAGATGTCTGCGGCGGCAGCTACCTTCGATGTCTCGGGTCGAAGATATTTGAAAATTCAAGGACTGGACGCGTACTTACGCGATCGGGGGCTTTTTGGGGCTTAGTGCCCGGACAATGGGTCGAGCTGGGGGTCAGGGGTGTAAGCTGGGATATTGGCGCGCAGGGGCCCGGCCCTGCGCACGGCACTTTGTGAAGTAATTCCTAAGACTTTCGCCTTTCTCGCCGGCAACTAACTACAGGCGCTCGCCTGACAACCCACGCAGGTCGACTGGACCGTCGAGCGCCGGGCGCTGCATGCGACCAACCGATGTAATTCGTGCCGATGGGAAAGCGCGTTCGAGCCGCGTAGCAGCCTCAGTGTTCGTGGGGTTTACCGCAATTGTCGTAATCGCCAGCGCCAGCGGACGAAGATCAGAAACGGCGTCTGCCACCGTTCGCACGTGTAGGACGCGCCCCGCCGGTGGCAGCGTCCAGGGCAACAGATCCGTCTCCATTGTCACTAGGCCGTTGCCAGCGGGCAAGGCCCGTCCCGCAATGCACATCATGTCGTGGAATCGTCGGATGTCAGCGCGTTCATTGGGTGTCAGCGTGCCTCGCGGAATCTCCTGTTCGCGTTGCGCTAGTGCTTGGGCTAGCGCCTGCCCGAGCAGCCACGATCGGTCTCGATTCTTTTCCACCAAGATCACGCGAGGACTGAGGCAACCGTGTTGGTCGAACGCAGCCGTGTCCAAAGCCAAAGCCGCCGCCAGCGCCTCGATGGTCGCAGTTGAATGCAGGTCGTTCGGTTCCAAGACCAGCACACCGAAACCACTGCCGTGCCCGTGAAAAAGGATCCCTTTTGGCCACTTGCGTTGCAGCTCAGCCAGTGTCGCGTCACTACCGTACGCCCAACAGTGATCGCCCGCTATCGGTGCCAGTGTTTCAACGACTTCGAATTGTCCTGGTGCGGCCTGCGCGAGCAGATCCACCATCAGGGGTTCACGGCGCGATGGGCGAACGAAGACCCGCGGTGCTGCTGAGAGTCCAATGGCGATGGCACGCAAGGCGGCCACGAACACGTTCGCAGACAGCAAGACGTGCGCGCGCTCGCAAGTCGGTGTTCGGGCGCATAGTAGCTCGATCTCGCGGTTACTCGCGTCCACTTCCAGCGCGTTGTCGAGCGCCCATGCGACGTTTTCTGGCGACAAGCCCGTGTCAGCGGGCAGTGCAGCTAGTGCGACCTGCCGCAGCGGGTGCGCGGGATCTTTCAGAACGCGTGCGCAATCGAGAAAGCGCCGTACGCGTGCCAGGCGTTTTGTGCGGTCATCGCTCGCTCGTGCCACTGTCACGCGTCCCCATGGGTGCGCAACCATTCTTCGGTACTGAGTGAACAGCCGCGTGACGGCGCGCCTGTTTGCCGACCGACTAGTTCGAAGCCGCCCGCGTGCGCTCGAATCAGATCCTGGGTGACAACACTCACGGCTGAGTCGATATTTGCCAGATCAATGAAGCGAGCCAGCCCCGCCTCGCCCGCGGGCACGGGCCTCAGTGTCTCACCGTCCACAGGACAGACATCTAACCAAGCGGGCGCATAATAGACGCCTGGCACGAGGTTGATGTCTTTGCGGGTTGGGTGCGCTTCGTAAAGCTGGCTGCTCAACTCCGTCATTCCGTACTCGCCAACCACTTGATGGGCAGCAATGCCGAACGCATTCATTACGCGGGCGCGCAGCGCGATTGGGTCGAGAGCTTGTGCTTTTCCCTTGGCGCCCCCGGTTGGCATCACCACCACGTGCGGCCATTGATCGAGCCGTGCGTCGCCCAGCAAGTGCAGCAACTGCACGAGGGCTAGAGTCGTTGCAACGACGAGCAGCGGCTTATCCAGCGCGCGTGCGCGAGCCAAGTGAGCCACCAGTGCCGCAACGACATCAGGAGCGTCCAAGAGCCAAGGACTCAGCGCTTGGTCATCCATCGTCCCCGCGGGTAACCGCGGTTCGAACTCGTCCATGAACATCTGGGCCATGGCCGCCAGTGACGACGTCTCCGTGGTCCCCGACGGCAGCAGCGCAACGACCGCCGCATGCGGCGCACCTGCTAGCAGTGCGGGCCGCGCCGCAGTGATCGCAGAGGTTCGGTAGGTGTCGGTACGACGCATCGCGTGCATACCGCGACTGCTCGAGGTCGTCCCGCTCGTGACATAGCGAACCGCGTCTGCGTCAGCCGAGTGCACTGCCATGCGCGATAGTCGAAACGCATCGGCGGGAACGGGAATGATGGCGTCCACTGAATCGAGTCGCGAGCCCCAAGCCTGCAACAGTCGGCGGTAGCCAGGGTTGAAATCGGCTTGAAACCGCGCAATATCGAGCGCCAACGCATCGAATGGTTCGCGGCTTGCTGGCACACTTTGGATGAAGCGTTGCACGCGGGCGTGTAGATCATCGGAACGCTGCGTGCAGTCCCTGTCTTGCGCTTGTGTCATCCCTGTACCTCGCGCAATGCTTCTTGCAGCGCTAGCGTAGCTGCATCGAGCAGTTCGTCGGTAATCGTCAGTGGCGGGGTCAGTACCACTACTTCGCGGGTACCGCCGCCGGTAGACGCGATCCAACCCTTTGCCAACAGGCGTTGGCAGACAAGGCCTGCTTTGCCAGCGCTGGGGCCAACGTCGATGCCAATCAAGAACCCGCTGCCGCGAATGGCTCGCACCAACGACAAACCCCGAAACGCCAAGCGCAGACGCTGCATCCATTGCTCACCCCGCCTGGCACAAGCATCCACGAGGCCGTCGCGCTGCAATATATCGAGCATGCGGAGCCCGGCTGCGGCAACCAACGGCGTGCCGGCAAACGTCGAAGTGTGCACCACTTCCTCCTGCTGTGCCCAGAACTGCATGACCTCTGATTTTGCAATACAAGCACTGAGGGGCAGGCCGCCCCCGAGGCCTTTTGCCAGGCAAATTACGTCAGGTTCCGCTCCCTGCGCGTTGCCGCGCAGCCACGCACCCGAGCGCCCGAGGCCCGTCAGGATCTCATCACAGATGCTGAGTGCACCTCGGTCGCGACACAGTGCCACCAAGCGGAGCAGGAAATCATCGGGCGGAAACAAACAACCCCCGCGCCCCAAAATCGGCTCGACGATGACCGCGCCAATTGTCTCACGCACCAACAGCTCATCGAGCATTGATAGAGTCTGCTCCGCAGACTCGTGCGTGATCGGATAGGGCAGCGCGTGAACTTGCGGGTTGAGCTGCGCTGCGAACGGCTTGCGATAGCTCTCGCGCAACCGACAGAGCGCTAGCGGTGCGTAGCCCAGGCCATGGTAGGCGCCACTGAACGTCACTACCCCCGCACGGCCAGTGGCCAAGAGTGCAGTCTTGAGTGCGGCAGTCACCGCATCGGCGCCGGACTGACCGAGAATTACTCGGTAGGTGCCCGTTCCCGGTAATTGCGCGAGGCGTTCTTGAAGTTCAATCTTCTCTGCGCACGGGTATACGTCGCCCAGCGCATGGGTCAGTGTGCCAGCTTGCTCTGCAATCACTTGCGTGAGTTCTGGATGGCAGTGACCTAGCAGCTGCGCGCCAAATCCCGCGGCCAGGTCAACGAAACGATTACCGTCCGGGTCGAACACATTGGCGCCGAACCCGCGCGCATAGACCAGATTCGGTCGGAGGTGGCCGAGACCTGGACCCATCGGAGCATTGACATTGAGCGCTCGCTCGGCCCAAGCACGAGCAGCGGGTCCGGGCGGAGGCACTCGGACTTCGGGCAGTTGATAACCCTCGTTCATCGAGACTTGTTCAAAAACGGACATGACTGGCGGCGCCTATTCTGAGCACGATTCCACGAACGCGCAGCCACTATGTTGGCTTCCTTACGTGCAAACCCGGTTTCTGCCGCCGTGTTTGGCTTCGTACATTTTCTCGTCCGCGCGTTGGATCAGATCGAGAGCCGTTTTGTCCGAGCTCTGCAGCTGCGCGCAGCCGAGGCTGATGGTGAGCGGGATCTTCTCGTTCTGAAACACGAATTCGTTGCCTTCCGCGCGAGAGCGTAGGTCCTCTGCAAGACTGAGCGCGCCATCGATGGCTGTCTCGGGCAACACCACGGTGAACTCCTCACCGCCATAACGCGCAAACGTTTCATCGCGCCGAATACGTTCTTGGCAGATGCGAGCGAGTTCGCGCAATGCATGATCGCCCGCCAAGTGCCCGAACTGGTCATTGATGCGCTTGAAGAAGTCGATGTCAAACATGATGACGCTCAGCGGCCGATCATGTCGCCGGGCGCGTACGCACTCGCGCTCGAGCACCTCGAATAGGTAACGCTTATTGTGAATTTGCGTTAGCCCATCCACAATCGTCATGCGGTAGATTTCTTCGTGGTACTTGGCTTCGGCGTCGGCGCCACTGAGAAACTTCAGAATCGCAGGCCCGACCTTGACGCGGTCGCTATTGGTCAGAATTTGCTCGCCTACCACGAGCTGCTCGTTCAAGTACGTGCCGTTGGTCGAGTTCAGATCCACCACCCACCAGCGGTTTCCACGCTTCTCGAAGCGAGCATGCCGGCGAGAGACCGAGTCGCCATCGAGCACTATCGTGTTGTCTGGTCCGCGCCCCACCCGCAGCACGGCCCGGTCGAGCACGAAGCGCTTACCGAGCAAACCCGGTTCTGGCGCGTAGATGACGACCAAACAATCATTGCCCCCGCCTTCTTCAGCGGGCGTCTTTTGAACGACCTGCGTGACTCTGGTCTTTTCGTCGAATTCACTCACGTGCTTGAACCGATGCTCGCGGTAGCGGTACCAACTGATCGTGGTCTAAAGCTGAGCCCAGCCAGTGGAATCTATTTACGGTACCTTTACCGGCAATTTTACGTCAAGTCACACGAGCGCTAGCCCAATGACCGGCCGTTGAGTCTACTTGTGCTTCGCCAGCTTGGTTACGCGAAATACGGCTGTGGCGCCCACGACTGGCGCTTCCGGGGTACCGACCGGTCGTCGATCCACAACTCCCGCAATACACTTGGCCGCCGCTTCACCTACACCCTGGCGTTTCTCGACGTTGGTGCCTTCGGCGCGTCCCCGCTCTCGTACCAGGAAGCGGACCGTGACTTCCCCCACCTCGGCGGACAGCCCTCCGTTGTCGCTCACGCAGCGCGCATACTTGTCGCGAGGCGCGCGCAACTTCCTGCGCGCAATTGGCAGTTCGCCTTCATCAGCGGTTACACTTGTAACATCGACTTCAACCGGTTCCGCCTGGGACTCGGTGGGGTTCTTTTTTTCTGTTGGTTCGGCACTCACTCCAGTGGTTAAGGGGGTGCCCGCAGTGGCTGCAGGGGTGCCCGTGCTGGTTGCAGCAGTGCTCGCGCTCGTTGCAGCAATGCCTGCAGCGGGCTTCGAGCTGCTCAATTGAATTGTCTCGGCTTGCGTCAGGCAACGAACAACCATACCTCTTCCGTCCGAGAGCCTGCCCCAAGCACAGGCCGGGTCGTACGGGTAGCGGTTGATTGGCTTGTCATCGGCTCGAGCCGGTACCGACCCGAGCAAGCAGCAAGCAACGAGAATCAGGGAACTTGACGCACGATGATTGAACGACATGGCACTATTGGCGCCGACTCTAGCGCGGACAAGGTCGGCCGGCGAATCCCGGAAATTCCGGCGCTTTCATCGGACTCCCGGGACCACTCTCGCTCCAATTCACCGCTGTAAGCCCCGCTGTCGCACGGCCCGCATTCCGTCCTTCACCGGGGTTATGCCCCGGGTGGGTACTAGGAAGAACGCTCCGTGCGCCTGGCTGTCACCAGAAATTGAACGCCGTGTTACCCGTCCAGATCGCATTGAATGAGTGGAAGCAGTAGCCGCCATTGACTTTGGCCGGGATGGAGGCCCAATTGCCGCTGCACGATTCCGACGTTCCATTGATGGACATCGTGTTTGGCGCATTGAGGTTCTGGCAAGTGCCTCCGTTTAGGTTGCTCGACGAACTGTATTCATAACAAGTGTTGGCGTTGACCTTGTAAGACGTGTTGATGGCCGGGGCTTCCGCGATCGTGATACCGGTAGCGGTACAGTCCGTATAGTACGAACAGGGCGATTTGCAGACGCCGTTCTCGCAACCACTGGCGCAGACATGCCCGCAGGTACCGCAGTTGTTGGCATCGGTCATGAGATTGACTTCGCAGCCATCCGTAACGTCGCCGTTGCAACTCTTGTAGCCGGTGGCGCACGTGATGCTACAAGCACCCGCCGAGCAAGAAGGGGTTCCGTTGTTGCTGCTACACGCATTGGTGCAGGTTCCGCAATGGCTCGTGTTACCAACCAGCGACGTCTCGCAGCCGTCACTTGCGTTAGCGTTACAGTCTCCGTAATTGGTGGCGCACGCACCCATTGCGCAAGTGCTGTTGGTGCAGGTGGTCGCTGCGTTGGGGTACGATGAGCAGACTTTCGTGCAGCTGCCGCAGTGATTCACATCATTGCTTATGCTCTGCTCGCAACCATTGTTGATGTTGCTGTCGCAGCTGGCGTAGCCGGCATCGCAAGTTGGGCTACATCCCGTTGCGCCGCAGCTCGTGCCACCGTGGCTGTTAGTGCAGGCGACCCCACACGCGAGGCAGTTGGTTGCCGTATTGATTGGAGTCTCACAACCGGTGGAGGCGAGCGTGTCGCAGTTGCCGTAGGTGGCGTTGCAGGAACCAAGCTGGCAGGAACCTGAGGCACAGACACCGGTTGCATTGGCGTACGTGCATGCAGTGGTGCAGCTGCCGCAATGGGCCGCATCGGTTGCGTAGTTTACCTCGCAACCATTCGAAGCAAGTCCATCGCAATCGCCGAACCCAGAGTTGCAGCTGATGTGGCAGGCGCTCGCAGTGCAGCTGGCAGTGCCGTTCGTGGCGTTGCAGGCTGTGGTACAGTTTCCGCAGTAATTCTTGTTGTTGGTGATGTTCGTTTCACAGCCATTGGCCAGGTTACCGTCGCAGTCGCCGTAGCCAGTGGCGCAGACAATCCCGCATGTTCCGCTGTTGCAGGCCGGTGTGCCGTTGCTAGCGGTGCAAACCGTAGGACAGGTTCCGCAATGGTTGGTGTCGGTCTTGAGGTCGACCTCACAACCGTTTGCGACGTTGCCGTCGCAGTTGTCATAGCCAGCGTTGCAGGTGATTCCGCAAACGCCATTGGTACAAGAGGCAGTTCCATTCACTGCTGAACATGTGGTCCCGCAGACATTGCAGTTCTTGGTGTCGGTCTTGAGGTTGACCTCACAACCATTGCTGGCTACGCCATCGCAGTCGTAATAACCCGCATTGCACGAAGCAATTGCGCATCCGCCGTTGGTGCAAACGGCAGTCGCATTGGCCAGGTTGCACTTGTTAGCGCAGGCGCCGCAATTGTTGATGTCGGCCTTTAGGTTGGATTCGCAACCATTGGTTGGGCTCTTGTCACAGTCTCCGTAGTTGGTAGTGCAAGTACCCATGGTGCAGGCGCTACTGACGCAGCTTGCGGCCGCGTTGTTGAAACTACACTTGGTACTGCACACACCGCAGTTGTTAACGTCAGTCGAAAGATTCGTGCCACACGTGCCACCAGTCGAACAGGTTGCGAGTGGAGCGGTGCAGCTGTCAAAGCCGCAGGTGCCCGCGTTACAGATCCGGTTATTGCCTCCAGTTGTTGGGCACACCACAGCGGTGGCACAAGTGCCGCCACAATGAAGCACGTCGTGGGCGAGGTTGACCTCGCAACCG
This sequence comes from uncultured Polyangiaceae bacterium, assembly GCA_964499765.1. Classification (GTDB taxonomy): domain Bacteria; phylum Myxococcota_A; class Polyangia; order Polyangiales; family Polyangiaceae; genus FEN-1139. The sequence goes on along the minus strand of CAZCNI010000060.1, from coordinate 494 downwards.
TTGGTAGCGTCATTGTCGCAATTGCCAAACCCAGTGCTGCAGTTGATTCCGCAGACTCCGTTAGTGCAGATGGCGCTGCCATTCGTGCCAACACAGACCTTGCTGCAGCTGTTACAATGGTTCGGGTCGGCGGTGATATTTACCTCGCAACCGTCCGCGGGATCACCGTTGCAATCCGCAAAGCCGGGGTTGCAGCTGCCAATAGCGCACTTGCCGCTATTGCAGATGGCCGTCGCGTTTGCAATCGAGCACCTGGCACCGCAAGCGTTGCAGTTGGAGGCGTCCGTCTTCAAATTAGCTTCGCAGCCGTTGCTCCATTGGGCGTCGCAGTTGTCGAACCCCGACATGCAAGTGCCTGAACAAATGCTGTTTGAGCAGGAGGGGATTGCATTGGCCGGAGCGCACGCCTGAGTGCAGCCTCCACAATTTGCGAGACTGGTCGTGATGTCAGTTTCGCAGCCGGTGGAGATCAACTAGTCGCAGTCGCCGAAGCC
>CAZCNI010000059.1:0-8328 GCA_964499765.1 uncultured Polyangiaceae bacterium | reverse complement strand
CCGACTGCCACCAGAGACAAGCCGGAATTTGCTCGGGTTGCGCGGGCGCGCCGTGACGGGCGCCACGTCTTCGTCCATCACCCGCATGGTCGGCAGGTCCAGGCGCAAGTGCAATTCTTGGATGTTCGGGTTCTCGTGGTCTTTGATCAGACGCAACCGCACGATGTCCTTCTCTGCCTCGAGAAACACGATGACGTCAACCAACCTAGCGATACGGTCGAGTGGCGCCGGCAATGACCCCGGAACGCCACCGTCGGTGTTGGCCGAAATCCAGAGTTCGGCTTCTTCCGTGGCTAGCCCCCTAAGCTCATTGAGGGCTTCGTCGGTTGCGGCGGCAAGATCAAAGCCTTCGATGATGATAACCTGCGGGTTGAACTGGGCCGTTTGGCGAGTGAACCTCACGACATCGAGGATCCGCTGAATCGGAGAAGCCCCGCCGCGCTGCGAAACCGGCGCATTGTCTTGGCGCATCAACGAAAAGATCATCCGATTGCGCTCGATATCGAGCATCACGGCATCCGGGTCACTCAGTTCAGTCGTCGAGCACAGGTCGTGGAACAACTCCGTGTAGTGCGTGCGCACGTGGTCCACCGTGTGCTCGTGTGTGACGTGCAAGACCTTGCGATCGCGCAGCAAATCGTCCAGCGCGATCTGCACGAGCAGCGGCGTCTTACCCATGCCAGGAGCGGAGGCGACGATACCAACGTTGCCTCGACCGAGCCCACCGTGCATTGACATTTCGAAGACCCGCATGGGGCTTCGCTCATTGACTTCTTTGCGGTACATGGCTCCGTCTCCTCACTTCTTGGCTTGTTCTTTGCGGTACTTCTCGATGAGCTCTTCGGCGAGTGCTACTGGAAGCGGTGCGTAGCGCGAGAACTCCATGGTAAACTCTGCTTTGCCCTGAGTGGCTGAGCGGAGCGCGGTTGAGAAGCCGAACATCTCCGAGAGCGGCACGTCGGCCTCCACCCGCGAGAAGCCGTCTCCTTCGGTCGTACCGATGATCATGCCGCGTCGCTGCATGAGCAGCCCCACCATGCCACCTTGGAACGTCGAAGGACCCTCGACCGAGGTCTTCATCAAAGGCTCTAGAATCTGTGGTGCAGCCTTGGCGTAGGCATCGCGCCAGGCACCGCGAGCCGCTTCCTGGAACGCTATATCCGAAGAGTCCACAGCGTGTGAAGAGCCGTCATTGACGGTAATCGACACGCCTGTGACGTGGGCCCCAATCAGCTGCCCCTTGTTCATCATGGAGAGGAACCCCTTCTCCACCGCAGACATGAATTCACGTGGAATCGAACCGCCCACAACCTGATCATCGAACCGGAACGGAGCCTCGGCCCAGGGCTCTAGGAAGCCAGCCACGCGACCATACTGGCCCGCGCCACCCGTCTGCTTCTTGTGGGTATAGTTGAAGTTCGTACGGCGCGTGATGGTTTCGCGATACGCCACGCGCGGCGGGCTGGTAACGACTTCCGCCGCATACTCTCGCTTCATGCGCTCGACGTAGACGTCAAGGTGTAGCTCGCCCATGCCACTGATGATCGTTTCACCTGTTTCAGGGTCTGCTCCCACATGGAAGGTCGGATCCTCTTTGGTGAACCGACGCAGAGCCTTCGACATGTTCGTCTGAGCCTTGCTGTCTTTGGGCGTCACCGTGAGGTTGATCACCGGGTCTGGGACGAACATCGATGACATGGCCACGTTCAAGGTACCGTCCGTGAACGTGTCACCAGAGTTACAGTCCACGCCAAACATCGCAACGATGTCGCCCGACGCGGACTGATCGATCTCTTCCATCTCGTCGGCGTGCATACGCACCAATCTGCCGACCTTGTGTCGCTTGCCCGTGCGCGTGTTGGTAATCTCAAGTCCCTTGCGTAGGGTTCCCTGGTACACACGCAGGTAGCTCAACTGCCCGTAGCGACCGTCTTCGAGCTTGAATGCCAACATCACCAGAGGCTTTTCCGGATCGCTCTCCAGTATTACGGCCGCTTCGTCCTTGTCGAGATCGACGCCGCGGTTCTCTACGTCACCCGGGTGAGGCAAGTAAGCATTCACCGCATCGAGCAGCAACTGAACGCCCTTGTTCTTGTACGCGGAGCCCATCATCACGGGTGCGATCTTCAGATCGATCGTGGCCTTACGAATCGCGGCCACAATCAGCTCTTCGGTGACGTGCTCCTCGAGGATGGCTTCCGTCAATTCGTCAGAGAACATCGAGAGCGAATCGAGCATCTCTTCGCGGGCAGCAGCAACATCCGCTTCCATGCCCACGGGAATGGGGCCTTCGACGATGGTCTCACCGTTCGGACCCTCATGCCGATAGGCTTTGAGCCGGATCAGATCGACGACGCCTTCGAACTTGTCTTCGAGCCCGATCGGCAACTGCAACAGTACGGGGTTGAGCTTCAACTTTTCACGAAGTTGATCTTTGACCCGCAGTGGATTGGCACCCGACCGATCGCATTTGTTGACAAAGGCAATCCGCGGCACGCCGTAGCGTCGCATCTGTCGGTCCACGGTCAGTGACTGCGACTGTACACCGGCCACGGCACAAAGCACGAGGACCGCTCCATCGAGCACGCGTAGGGCACGCTCGACTTCAATCGTGAAGTCGACGTGACCGGGAGTGTCGATGATATTGACGTGATGGCCATTCCAAATGCAGTGGGTCGCGGCAGACTGAATGGTGATGCCGCGCTCCCGCTCAAGGTCCATCGAGTCCATCGTAGCGCCTACACCATCCTTGCCCTTCACGTCGTGGATCGCGTGAATGCGCTTGGTATAGAAGAGCATGCGCTCGGTCAGCGTTGTCTTGCCCGAGTCAATGTGAGCGCTAATTCCAATATTTCGCAGCAGTTCGAGTTCAGTAGTCACACCAGCACCAATACTTGCCTCTTTCCCCTGGTGGTTAATGCCCCAGGGACACGAGGCGCAGCTGAGTCCGCGCGCCCATTAGTGTGCGAAGCCCCGGTGCGCCAGCAAAATCTGCTGGCCGCAGGTCGGCTCGACGTTGTCATATAGCATAAAAAGTGCTTGAAAATAGGGACTTCCGCCTTATTTGGGTCGGCGTGTCCGGTCGCCTGACGCGCGCTCCTGCAACGGCGCGCCGAACGAGATCGAAGCATTGCAACGCTGCAACGCCGGCACTCGGGGGACTTGCGGTTAACAATGTCATTGGATTTCCTGGCCGCCAGGTGACCTCGCACGGAGGCTGCCTGCGAGTGCGAGTTTCGTCGGCTTGCGACCGTACGATTGGGGCCGGTAGTGCACTTGCAACACGGCCGGCCCCGCGCCAGGGTTCAACTCGGCACGTAGATGATGGCCTTGCACGACAAAGTGCAGAGACCATCCGCGCCGTTCTTGGTACCGTTGTCGCACTCCTCATTGCCCGCTGCATCGATGTTGCCGTCACCACAATAAGCCGCGCGTTTGCACTGCGGCGTGCAACCACCGTACGAATTGTCGAGGATGCCGTCATCGCAAGTCTCGGTGCCGTTGACGATTCCGTCGCCGCAATTCGGCGCAAAGAGGCAACCTGGCGTGCAACCACCATAGGCACCGGTATTGTCGAGTGCGCCTAGGTCACATTGCTCGCCTTGGTCCTTTTGGACAATGCCATCACCGCAACCGCCCGGTATGCGGCATGCGGAACAGACGTTAACGTCGGTCGAATCGCATTCCTCGCCGTATTCCACGTCCACATTCCCATCACCGCACTTGGGTGCCGGCGTGCAATCTGGATTGCATGCCTCGTAGCTGCCGTCATTGACGCCGTCATCGCAGGTTTCAGGTCCATTGATGTTGCCGTCGCCACAGTAGCCACCAGAGAGGCAAGTCGTAGTGCATATGCCAGCACCGTAAGCGGCGGATCCATCCGCGTTCGGGGCAACGTTGTAGGCTCCGAGGTCACACTCCTCGCCCCATTCGGTTTGTTCCAGGCCGTCGCCGCAACTCGACGGCAGCTTGCAACCAGGGGAGCAACCGTTAGCAGCACCGCGGTCAGTGTCGTTCTTACCGTTATCGCATTCTTCGCTGCCATTGATGACACCGTCGCCACAATAGGGCCCAAGCAGACATTGATCCGTGCACTGATTGTAGCCGCCTAGATTCTGCGCTGTGCCGTTGTCACACTGCTCACCCGGCGACACCACGCCATCGCCGCAGATGGCCTTGCATTGGCTCGGTTGGTCGTTGAATCCGCTAATCGTGAGCTTGTACGTCGATGCCGTGGTTTGGCGCTCGGCTTGGAACAGGGCAATCTCGTAAACTCCACCATCTGCCAGTCCTAGACTTGCTGGGGAGATCTTCGTCGTGCTGGTGGGTGGACAAGTCGTTGCGCCATTGGTCGTCGTGCACTTGTCGGTTTGGGTAATGGTGAGACTGCTGTTGGCCGTGCCATCAAGGACCAACGTCCCCCCGACCGGCGTATGGATTCCGCCCAGGTCAACGGCCAAATTCCCATTGATGAACACCCAAACGTCGTCATCGCCCATGAAGTCCAATATGTACTTCTTGCTTGCTACGTAGCCGAACCAATAGCGCACCTCGGTCGTAAAACTGAAATTGTGAATGGGTTTACCTGGTTCATCCGTCCACGTGCTGTACGGGGGTGGAATGGTAGCTGCGCTCGTGGGTGACTTGCTAGGCGCGCCGTCAACCGGGAAAAATGCTGGATTGCCGTCGTACTCGGCCTCGAGCCAGATGCCATGGTAGGTGCCATCGGTTCCGGTGACGCATCTGAGCATGTTGGGTATTGTCTGACAGTCGGTTGACTGGGGCTGCTGCACGGCCACCCCATTGACCATGGCGTCACACTGGGGGGTCGATGTGTCGGCATCGTACGGACAGAACGTACAGGGGATGGCGTTGCCAGCGGCATCGTGATCTGGCTGAGCCGTGGTACCGCACCAATGCTGGGTATCACCGGAAAGTGTCTGCCACTTTTCGCCGTTGGCGCCGTAGCGATTGACGTATCCGCCATTTCCATTGTCGTAGAGAGTCAGCGTGGTCTTGTTCGTGTAGTTGACCCACGAGCCATCGCGATACCAGTGGCTATAGCTATCCGTGCTCGTAATGTACCCATTGCCGCCAAGAACACCGGACGATGCGGGCTTGCCGTCGCTGTCGAGCTTGTTCTTGACCAGCCCCGTGACTGCCGCGTTCTTGCCAATGGCAGTCGGCTCGAAGTCCCCGCCCGCGTTGAAATCGCGGGCAACCATGGGCACGGTCATGGTTGGGGCCGTTTGCGGAGGTTGCTCGCATTGATAGCCAGCTTCCACCTTGCAGTCGGCAGAACAACCATCGCCGCTCACTGAGTTGCCGTCGTCACAGGCACCACTCGGCATCACCGCACCGTCGGGCTGCGCAGGCATCACAATGCCGTCACCGCAAACTGACGTGCAAGTTCCGATGGCAGAGTCGCACTTGGGCTCTACGTGGCACGTGGGTGAACAACCATCACCGGGCGTTGTATTGCCATCGTCGCAACCTTCGGTTCCCTCGACCTTACTGTCACCACACTTCGTGGCATGGCAGGTCACGGGTGTGCCAGAGCAAGCCCAACCATCGGCCCACTTGCAGGTGCTCGTGCACGCCTTGTCCATGTTCGTGGCTTGAACACCCGGGTCACATTGCTCCATCGGCGCCATCACGATTCCATCGCCGCACTTGGGCACACAGGGCGCACCCGAGAACGGGCAGCTGTAGCCCGTCTCCACGGCGGAGCAGTCCGAATTGCAACCGTCGCCACTCTTTGTGTTGCCATCGTCGCAAGCTTCGGCACCTTCCACAATACCGTCACCGCAGGCAATCTTGGGGCACTTGCAGGCAACACCCGGCGAGCAGACGCAGCCTACGCCTTTGGTTTTGCAATCTGCCGAGCAGCCGTCGCCATCAATTGTATTGCCATCGTCGCAGACTTCACCAACCGTCGAGTTTACGACTCCATCACCACAATTAGGTGCCGGCTTACACGCAGTTCCCGGTTTCGGACAGACCCAACCGGCCTCTGTTTGGCAAGTGGCGCTGCAACCGTCGTTTGCTTTGTCATTGCCGTCATCGCACGTCTCACCGGTTTCTCGGCGCGAGTTCCCGCACTCCGAGACACGCACGCAGGCCTCGCCCGCAGAGCACGTATAGGCCGGATCTTGGACGGTACAAGTGGAGTTACACCCGTCGCCGTCGGTGGTGTTCTTGTCGTCGCACGCCTCACCGGCACCGATCACGCCATCACCGCAGATAACGAGTCGCTTACAAGGGCCGATCGAGATATCCGCTGGACATTCCCAGTTGCGCTCGACCTTGCATGCACCGTTGCACCCATCGCCCGGCACGGTATTGCCGTCGTCACACGCCTCGATGCCACCCTGATTGTTGATGCCGTCACCGCAGCCTTCGGCTGCCTTTGCCTTGCATTTGCTCGTGTCCGCACACGAACTGGACCCACCGGTTCCGCTTGAGATTACGAATCCATTGCCGCCGGTACCGTTACCAGGGCTCGTACTTGTGCTTCCGCCAGCGTTAGGCGAACCAGTTCTTCCTCCAACATTGTTGGACGGTGAGGTGCTGTTGTTGTCTTGCGCGCCACAGGCAAGCAGTGTCAGGCATGCCAAGGCGGTTACCAAAGCCGAACCAATGAGATTAAGTCGTGCCATTTTAATTCACTCCGAGCGCGCCGATCGTCCTGAAAGTAGCACTATTAGGGCGGTCTCACTAGCCGGCACCTGGCGAGTTTCTGAAAACTTCGCGGCGTTGTCGTGCAAGGAATTCGGCTCAGCGACTACGACATTTGCGCCAGGGGTAATTCGCGCATTGGCTCCCCTTGAGCACGCTACGCCTTGCTACTGCCGATCGGCAGTAGCCTTTGCTCAGTTTGAGGGGCCTGCAGCAAGGTCGGTGGTTGTGCGCAAGACGACAAATCTCCAATTCACGGACTCGAACCCAGGTCCGGCGCACCCCCAGGCGTTCGCAGTTTTAATATTACTGAGCGACACATTTCTTGTCTGTGTGCCAAGCACAGCCAAGTGCGATTTCGCACTTAGCCTTGGTAGTCAAGGTCGGGCAGTGCTTATTCGGGGGATCCGACGCTTCCGTCGATTCAGACTTGTGGGTGTCTGTTCAGCCAATGCTTTTGACCATGCGAGCGACGTGATAGGCTCATCATTCATCACTTTTCAGAACGCCCGCCCGTCAAGCTCGTTTGCTGGCGAAGTTTGACCGAGCACCGGAGCGGAACATCCTTGGGGATTTGAGCACCGGAGCGCAGGGCAAACGCAGCCAGCGCACGAGATCGGCGGGCGTCGTGGCAAGACGACGCAGCGGAGTGGTCGGAGGACCATGCGATAAATTGTCGAGCGTGATAGGGTCCCCCGGATTGGAATATTGGTACCTCTATATCATTCGCTGCGGCGATGGGTCGCTTTACACGGGAATTGCGCGCAGCGTAGCGGACCGACTGAAAGCACATGCGGCAGGACGCGGGGCTCGCTACACGCGCGGGCGCAGCCCTTTGGAGTTATGCACTCAGTATCGCTGTTGCAGTATGAGCGACGCACTCAAATTGGAGCATGCCGTCAAGCAACTCACGCGAGAAGAGAAGAAACTTCTGACTGCACCCCGTGCCCTAGGCCGCTTCGCGCGCCGTCACCGCGCGAAAAATGGCTAGTTGCTTGCGTCGCTGACGGAAGGGACTGAGGCATCGGGCTGGCTTGAATGATGCGCATGCGACGGGATTGGAGCCGCAGCCTTACGGTGAGCACCAGTACCGCGAGTCGCATTAGGAGCGACCTGTGAATCTTCCACAGCGTCGATCATGTCCGGCCACATCACGAGCCAGTCGTCATCGCCTTCCGAGAAGGCGCGCATGACATTGAATGCGCCTCTTGGCAATTGCGATGCCGAGCGCAATTCTGTGCCGTCCTTGCGAATCGCAACCCAAATCGGCCGCCGCCCACGACGAGCCTCGAAATACACGACCAAAACCTTGGGGCGGGATCGTGGGCTCGCCCAAAGGCTGAATGCTGAAGCCTCGTCAGGCTTGAAGTAACTCTCGAGTGCCTGATGAGCTGCCTCGAGCGGTTCACCCGCAACGTTGCCATCCCCTTCGACCTCTTCAGCAGCTGCAGGCAGCACTCGGTAGGCGGCGCAGGCAGCGTCTAGCATGGCTCGGTGTGCTTTTCGTTTGGAAACACCCGTGCGAAGCGCCACACGTTCCCGCGCTGCGTAGGAAACTAGCGGGGCTCGCCGGTTGGCAACACGATACATGGCGTAGCCAGTCGAAAGCAATGCCACCACCAAGAGCGCCAACAATCGACCCCGGCGCAG
>CAZCNI010000058.1:0-8376 GCA_964499765.1 uncultured Polyangiaceae bacterium | reverse complement strand
GCCGCAAGCATGGCGTTGGCGGGCTCGAGCACAGTCAAGACAGGAACCTTGCTCGGTGCGCGCAGTGACGACCAGACATCATCCGGAAACTCCTTGGCGCTCGCGGGTACGGTAATGACGGGAACCATCGCGTTCGCAGCCAGTGTCGGCCCGGCGCCGTTGCTTCTCCCAATATAGGCGATCACGACCGTATCGGGTACCTCTTGGAGCATCTTCTGGAGTACGAGAGCCGCTGCGATTGGTTCCTTGTGTGCCGACCGTGTTACCACGACCATCAGGGAGTCAAGACCCGCGAGCGCGCGTGAAAACGCGTCGGCGCTATCACTTTCTGACCCGCGCCAAAGAATAATCCGTTGACTCGGGATTCGAAAACGACCCGTGATGTCAGCAACGCGCCGGTAGCTTGCAACCACGTCGTCAATCGCGCCGCCATCACGGTATAGCTGCTTATCGATGTAACGATCATTTTCCACCACGCGCCACGAGTCGTTGTCGATGACGTCTGCCAGCAGCAGATGCCCCTGCTTGTCGAGCCCGAACTCGACCTTGAAGTCGACCAATCGCTGCCCCTCGAGTTGCCAAGCCTTTTCGAGCACGAGGAAGGCGTGGCGAGCGATGCGGTTCATCTCGGAGAACAGCGTTGACTCGGTGCTGTTCGCAAACACCTCGGTTACCGGCAGTTTCAGAAAAGGTGTTGCATGCGGAGTCCCCGGGTGAAACAGCAGCAGCGCTTCGGCTCCGTCGCTGTAGGTCATCAATGGGTCGTCGCAAACCAATTCATGTTGCTTCCAGCGCCGATCCTTGGTTTTCAGGAAGAACTCCACAATGAGTCGCGGAAACAGCTGCCCCTTGCTCAGGTGGGGGCATCGCTTGAGAAACGAACCATGGGCTTCACGCCGGACAACTACTTCGTATGGCAGCATCCGGCAATTGGGTGCCGCGAACGACAGCTCGTCGAGCTGTTCGATGAATCCAACCGCTAGCCCGCAGGCGCGCAATAGCCGAAAATTGTTGCAAGTCGTCTGGTTTGCGATGCGACCCTTGTTCGGAATGATGTCGTGCTTGGCCCCGTCACCTGCAGTGATATCGTCTTTGGACACGACGATCACCTGCTCATTGTTGCCCGAACGCTGGTAGACCCACTTGGTCTTTCCTTCGGTGAGCAGTGCGCCAAGGGATAGCTTCGTTTTGGAGAGGGACTCATTGTCGGTCATGGCTGTTCACCCGTCCTAAATACTCACTCAGTGCGCAGCGGCGTCTGGCAGCCTCGTGCTCCAAACGCGGCGAAGCAGGCGAACTAGCCTGCGCAACTCGGTTGGTCAAAGGTGATCCGCACAGGCTGCGATACTGTGACAATTGTCGCCAATCACGCCCTGCTGGAACCGGGGCCGGAGCGATCGAGCGCTTCTTTCTGTCGTTGCGGCGCGAAAAGGATGGGGCCGCACGGCTGCGTGTCGCAACGACATCATAAGACGTCAAGGAATGAGTCGGCCCGTCTCGGTGAGTACCTTGACGATGCGTGGGTCGAAACGCGGATCAGCACTGCTCGTTGCCGGCGGACTAATAGTGAAACTGTCGGTGCCAATGTCCTCTATGGTCACTGTGGGTCCCTCTGGACGATATGACGATAGGATGGTGTAGAAACTTCCGAGATAGATGCGGACATCGTCCGCTACCACAACGAACGGCAGCCCTGGCACACCTACCTTGCCGATGTTCGTTTTGAAAGAGGTCCCGTAAGGTTGCCCCGGCGTGAATCCAAACTCGCTACTTGCTTGGTCCACATAGGCAAGCTGGCTTAGCGTGAGCAGAGGATTGTCAGCAAGTGTCAGCGCGTCTAACGGCTGCGCAGCAGCGGTCGAGGGCGTAATGGTCGAATCGCTCAGTAAGTACATTTTCCAGCGATTGGCGTCATGACCCGCCGCTATTGTGACTTCCGGCACGTAGAGTTGTGTGCCGAACAGCTCTGAAGCAGAGTCTGTTACTTCAACGCAGAAGGCGAGTTGCGCGCTCTTGTCATACGAGAACGTAGTGATGAGCTCAAGCGTGCCAGTGGTCCCTGCACCGTAGCCCAAGGTCTCGGTGGATTTGCGCACCGCTAAACGGAATGGCTGAACCGACCCGCCTAGGTCGTAGACACCGGGTGTGATATTAGAGACCGCCGACTCGATCACTTCGACGGCAAAATCAAAACCAAGTGAAGGTTTGGAATGAAGATTCACCCCAGACGACATGCAGCAATCCATAGCCAAGTTCGACGTGTAGTTGGTTGCCGGTGCTTTCACCGTCTGCCCCTGATAGTTGACCTTGGCGTCACTGCCCGTGCAAAACGCTGCTAGAGCGGTGTTGCCTGCGGATGAACCGCCTTGACTCGAATTGGAGCCACCCACGGCAGAGGTTCCGCCGGTGTTTCTGGTTCCGCCCGCAGTTGCGGTTCCACCGGTGCTCGTTGTCCCGCCCGTTGCTGATTTGCCCCCGGCGTTTGCCCCGCCAGCAGCAACTTTGCCACCCGTATTCGTTGCGCCACCCATGGTTGCGCCACCCGTCAAGCTCATTCCGCCGGTTGCAGCCTTCCCGCCCTCTGCAGTCGTACCACCCGCAGCGGGCTTGCCGCCGGTTGCAGCTTTGCCGCCGGTACTCCTTGTGCCGCCACTGAGCGGTTGAGTACTGCTCGTTCCGCCGCTAAAGATCGCAGTAGTGACTAACGACTGAGTGCCACCCGTCAGTGAACTGGGTGAGCTCCCACCCATGCCTGGGCTTGCGCCGAGTGTCGTCATTGCCAAGCCAGAACTGCCGCCACCTCCAGTGTTCTGTGATTGCGTGTCGGTTTGCGCTCGTCCACCGCAGCCCACGGCAAAACCAATCGAAACCGCCGAAACCCAAAACCGATGAAACTGTGTTCCCAAATAAGCCATGGTGCGTGAAATGTGCTACACACACCAAGCGGATGCCAATCGAATTCGCAGGGTTAGTTTGCCCCTTCAATTCTCAATGTGAATTCAAATGCTTGACACCAGGGGAGCGCGGAGCCGATGACTCGTGCGGTGCCCCGACGGATCGAGTATGCTTGGCGGGTGCGTGGCGCTATTACATTATTCGGCGGTTCATTGATTGCAGCGCTTGGCGCGTGTGGCGGCAAGGTCCAGCCTGAAGACCGCGTGGCCGTTGCCTCCTGTGCCTACGATGATCGTCAGTACCCGGCAGGTTCCAGTTTTTCGCCGGACGCGTGCAATACCTGCAATTGTACCAGTGCTGGTGAAGTGTTCTGCACGCACCGAACGTGTGCTGCACCCGCGGATGCAGGTGCCGGCGGCAGCCCGGTTTATGTGGATGCGTCAGCATCCGGCGGCAGCTCAGCAGAGGCGACCTGCGAGGGCTACGACGTGAGTGCGACCACAGTCGACGCAAGTGTCCTGGGAGTCTGCGTGAGCACGGTTCTGACCGTCGTAGCCAACGCTCTCGCCGTGAACCCGTGCACTTGGCCCTTGCCCGCGCCGCCTGATGGTTCGGCAATCGACCCGGACCTGACACAGCTCTTTTATCTGCCGAATGCGGGGGGCACGCGCGAGCTACCGCAGGCGGGATCGTGGAGCGGTTGCAGCAGCGTTATCGGCGGATGGTACTTCGATGACCCAATGGCGCCGACCCTCATCCAATTGTGCGCCTGCACGTGCGCAATGATGACTTCCGATGACCAGCTCCTGCTGAGAATGGGATGCCGCATACATTCAATATTTATGTAGTTCAACCAACCCAGTCGCGTACGGCCTACGCGAACCGAGCTCCCAGCTATTGGTCTTACTTTCCTGCTGGCACGGCCAGGTTCACGGTGATCTCGGTCTTGTCGCCGTTGATCGATAGTCGGCGCACGCCAAACGCGGGAGTGCCCACCTCGAAGATCCGGTGCTCGCCGCGACCAACTTGAATCACGAGCGGCGTGCGACCAATCTCCTTACCGCGTTTCCACACTCTGACTTTGCTTGGGTTCGACTTCACCAGAACGTCGATGCGATCGCTCGACTCGGTTTCAACGACCACTGGCAGCGTGGAGCTGGAAGACGTTGCAGGTGCGCCCCCGTTGCTGGCTTGCTCAGCGGCCGTATTGGATGGCTCAGTCGTAGCTTGGCCGGCTTGCGCCGGCGGTAAGGCAACCGCCGCAGGCTCTGGTGGCTTGTGCATCAGCGGCTCCACTGCGTCGCGTGTCGCATGTCTTTCTGGTCCGCGTCCCCAATCGTTGTGATCGCGGTGAACGGGCCTTGGTGTGGGCTTGGCAAACCACCCCACAGCTCCCGATGCCGCCATGCTTGCAATCCACAGGACCGCCCAGAGTGGTTGCCTGCGCGGACGGAAAGCTGGAATAGACGAAGCAATCGGGCTAATCGGTACAGCCGGCGCGGCTAAGGCAACGCGCCCTTCAGTGCGCGCCTGCGCGGGTGACTTGGTTTCGTAGCTTGGGCTGACCGCGGTCACCCGCGGCGGCTCGCTCACGAGTGGCGTCGATGTGGCGGCGCTGCTGGCCACTTCAGGTGACTGGGAAGTAAGTGTTGGATCCGGCACCGCCGTCTTTTGCTGCAGCAGCACGGGCGGAGGCTCGAAAGGGGTGACGCTTGCCGTTGAAGAACTCTGCGGCACTGAACTCGATCGCGATGAACCCGGCACACGGCTGGGGCGGCCCTCGGAAGCAGGGTTTGCTGCAGAGGGAATGGGTGGCCTTGAGTGGATGGAGCCTGATCCCGATCTCTGCGATAGCGGGACGTTTGTGCGTGCACCCAAGGGTGTAGCTGTGCTCGAGCGCAGGGAAACGGTGTGACTCGCGGGCGCAGAAAAACGGGGTGGTGCGCTACTTGTTGGCGCGCTGATCCGCACCGGCTCGCCTGAGTCCGCTACGCTCTCCGTTCTACTCGGCGTTTGCCCACTCGAGACCGGCAAATTCGGCTCAGTTGATGTTGATGGGGTTGGTGCGGCACTGGACCGAGCGGATGTGACACTCGCCGTTGGCTCACTCTCAAGGACAGGTGATTGAACCGAGTCTGCAGATTCTGCCGGTTTGTTCGGTTCCTGCGCTGGTTGCTTGGGTGCAGGCGTGCTCGGCGGAAAAGCTGGCGGCGCAGTGATGACTGTCTCATCCTCGTCGTCACTTCCCCAGGCTTCGTCGATGTAATCTGTCGGCGGGACCATTGACTGATAGTGACTTGACGAGGGGGGACTAATGCTCGTTCCTGGCGTCCGAATCGTGTCGACGAAGGTGTTCGACGTCGCCGATTCGGTACGCGCGGGCTCTGCATCGAGCGATGACGACGCTGTCACCCCATCCAGCGCGTCACTTTTCTTCACTGCCAGCGGCAAATCAGTCTCGTCTGAGCTCAAAATCGCAGCTTGCTCGCCTTCCGCTGGATGAGAAGCAATCTCGGTCCCATCCGCTGACCCCGCGGATTTCGAATTGTCCACCTCATCGGGCTTGACAGCCTGACTCGATTTTTGCGGCGTGGCGGCTTGATTAGCTGGGGTGCGTGGTTTTCTGGTTTTCTTGCTCATCGCGGTACAGCCAGGTCATCCTACACCAACTGGCGTGGTGAAGGACAGGCATTCCGAACGCGCTGTCTGTGGTTGTCAGCTAACCGCGCAGTACCCGATCGAGCGAAACGCCCGCCTTTTCTAGGGTAGTACGTTGCAGCGCACACAGCTCTTCAGTGCCGCGCAGGCCCAAATCGATCAGCTGATCCATTTGTGCGCGCGGTAGTGCTTCTTTCTCGGCCGTTGCTTGCAGCTCGATGATTGCGCCCTTGGCGGTTGCAACCACGTTCATATCAACGCGGGCGGTACTATCTTCCGCGTAACAGAGGTCGAGTGCGGGCGAGTCGTCGATGTAGCCTACGGAGACTGCCGCAACTTGGTCGCGGAGCACCGGCACTTCCAAGACTTGCCGCCGGCGTAGCGAATTGATGGCCAACGCGAGAGCAAGCCACCCTGCAGTCACAGCTGCAGTGCGTGTGCCACCGTCAGCCTCCAGCACGTCGCAGTCGATCACTATCTGTCGCTCGCCAAGGTAGTTACGGTGCACGGCCGCGCGCAGCGCTCTGCCGATCAGGCGTTCGATCTCTTTGCTGCGACCGCCGAGCGGCTTTTCACGACCATCGCGGCGCTCGCGGCGCACCGGGTTCGAACGCGGGTGCATCTGGTACTCTGCAGTCACCCAGCCCTCACCCTTGCCCTTCATGAACTCGGGAACCTGGTCGTCCACCGAAGCGGTTGCCAGTACCACCGTCCCTTCGGCACGGTACAAGACCGAGCCCTCTGAGAGGCGATGAAAGCCGGGAATGATTTCTATCGAGCGAAGCGAGTCAAGCGGGCGAGTGCCGCGTTTACGTGACATACGTGCCGGCCTATAGCACGCAAACCGTTGCGCGAACGCGCAATCCGCACCAACCTTCCTGCGTGTCGCTGCTTCGGGTCTCCGAGTTCTTCACCAGCCTTCAGGGCGAAGGTGCAAGTGCGGGCGAGCCCGCAGTCTTTCTCAGGCTTGGGGACTGCAACCTGAGCTGCACCTACTGCGATACTCGGTACAGTTGGGATTGGGAGCACTACCGCCGGCGCGATGAGCTCACCGAGGAAGAGGTCGTCGATGTGGCTCGACGTATCCGCGGCTGTGGTCCGCAACGATTGGTGATCACTGGGGGTGAGCCGCTACTTCAGCAAGCCAGCGTCGAGGACTTGCTCGGGGAACTCGACGGCTACTTTGTCGAGGTCGAGACCAACGGCACCCTATTGCCGGGGGCGATGCTCGCCGGTCGCGTTGACCAATGGAATGTCTCACCCAAACTGTCCAATAGCGGCGTCCGGCAGTACACACGAATCAAGCCCGACGTGCTCGCGACGCTGCGCGAGACGCAAAAAGCCTGGCTCAAGTTCGTGGTGACAGAGCCCGAACACGTGACGGAAGTGATCGAAGTCGTTGCGGCCGTGCAGTGGCCGAACCATCGCGTAATACTCATGCCGCAAGCGCTTGACGCAACCGAGCTCGCAACCCGCTCCGCTTGGGTTGCTCAAGCTGCCATTGAGCGCGGCTTTCGCTTTTCCACGCGACTGCACTTGCTGCTATGGGGCAACTCGCGTGGCCGCTGAAGTAACCCCAAAGCTCACCCAGGCACCGAGGTCCACTTTGCCACGCGTTCGATTCATCAGTCTATTCGTGCCCAATCTCGCTGAGGCAACGTCCCGCTACGCCTCGTTGCTGCAAATGGCACCCAGTGAAGCGACGGGCGGTGCACCGAGTCCTCACCCGTTTGCTACCAAGGGTCCCGTCGTCTTTCAATTGGGTGATCTGGCCCTAGCACTCTACGAGTGCGACGGTCACACCACGCATGCGGGTGATGTGGGGCTTGGTCTCGAGAGCAACGTCGAGCAAACCGCCGTCCGATTGCGACAGCAGGGAGGAACGGTGTTTTGGGGTCCCGCCACAAATTCGGGCAGCGAAACCGGGCTCGCCATTGGCATGATGCCTGAACGACATTTTTTCGAAATCGTGGAGCCACCAGGTGACTAACGCGCACGGGGATTGCGCAAGAAGTAAAGTCTAGCTCGATCAGTGTCGAACATAGGTGATGACGAAACTACCGCCCGGTGGCAGAGTGCGCTGCTGAGTCATTGTGTTTCCCGTCACGCAATAGTCAACATTTGGGGTCAACGAACTAGTAGTGGCGCCCAATTCAGTCAGCGAAGTGCCGGAAACTTGGTAGCTTGTAGCATTGTTGTTCGTTGCCTGGGTGATCTGGCAACCGCACCCGGTCGCCGTGAGGCCGCACGAAGCAGAAGAAGTAGCAGGGTCGAACTGGCCAGACTGCGCCGGGCAAGTGCTCTCGGTGAGCGTCGTTTGGGTGACGTCGCCGAAACACGCAGGCGTTAGGTCTAGCGTTTCAACCAGCGTAAAGCTTTCCGTGCTTGTGAGCGCACCCGACGAGTCGTAGGTCTTGGTTCCCGTAGTGGTCTCCGCTGCTCCTGTACAGGCGCCACTACAATCCGAGTACTGGGCAAAGTTCGCGTTGACCGTGCTTGCTGGGTTGGTCACACCGCAGGTGGCCTGTATTGCCCAGGTTCCGGTCAGGTCGCCACCGCAGGCGGTGAAACCCGACGTGCACACGGTGGAATTCTGCGTGCTGCCACCGGTATTGGTATTCGTTCCGGCGTCCGCGCCCTCGTCCCCAAAGTCGCAGCTCGCCGGCACAATCACTAGCGGCAAAGTGACGCAACAACGAATGATCCGCACCTTCTCAAAGACCGAACTCATTGACGTCACATACCGCAATGTTTGGTCGTAACAAGCCAGCAGCCCACCGCGGCCCTTGCGGGCCGATTTTAGATCGGAACTAACAGGGATAT
>CAZCNI010000057.1:0-8400 GCA_964499765.1 uncultured Polyangiaceae bacterium | reverse complement strand
CCAGCGGACGAGATGGTCCTTCGACCATTCCTCGGCGTCATCGGCGGGCGTCGCCCCAAGATACGATGTGTTGTCAGCAAGGAGCGGGGACTAGCAGGCGCTCCATCTCCCTGGGCTCGAACTTGGTCAGCCCGCCGCAGTAAACACGCCCGTCGGCACACGAAACTGAAGATTGAAGATACCGAGTCAGCTCATCCAGTGCGTTTTGTGTCATGGGCAAGCGAGGGTAAAGCCCATGCGCTACGTTCACGTGCCTGAGTTCCGCGAGGTTTCGCACGAATGCCGGAGGCCGGCGTGCCATGTAAGTGGCCAAAATTGGGGCAGGCTTTCTGAGACCCACGGACCACCAGGGCTTGCGATGCTGCGCAATGTAGTTGGCGTCGGCGCCGGCCGCGCGAGCCCGCCGCAGAAAACGCTCAATGACGCGACGCGACTCCGGGGGCAGCCGATCGAGCTCGCGTGGGATATCGACCACACAGCGAAATGGTGTCGCATCAGTGATTGCAAATCCTGCTGCAAACAACTCGCGTGCGCGAGTCACCGCGGCAAATAGTACGGATGGGGGCAGTTCTGTAGTCCCCGGGTCGACGATCCAAATTTGATTCTGCCCTGTAACCTGCCCACGATGGACGCTACAGATCTCGCCAAGTTCAATGTAGCCATCGGTTGCCGATCGCGCGCGGCGCGTGAGGGATGTCCAGCGCGGCGTGTCACGTAGCCGCGCCCGGGAAACGGCCCTGCCCCGCTCGATCGCGCCGTTGGCACGGAGCCGAGCGACTCGGCTTACCTTCACGGCCGCCACTCGTGTCCCAGTTTCGAAACAGCAAATGACCGCGGTCGTGTCAGCATCAGGGAATGGTTTTGCCGTTGGCTCGACGAGCTGCATACTTCGAAGCCCTAAGTGTTCGACGAACAGCGTTCGCAGGGCACTGCCGTAGTTGACGTCCAACCATTCCGCCGCAGTAACAAAACAACCAACGTCCCGGGATGACGCCTTGAGTGCAGTTGCCAGAATGAAGTGCGCGTGCAGGCCTGCAAGTTGACTTGCTTTGATGCCTAGCTTTGCCGCTGACGTCATGTACCAGTGCTTGCATTGCGGTGTGAGAGAGTGATGCCTCACGTACGGTGGATTACCAATGAACGCCGTTCGCCCCGCGATACGATTGAGTGGCAAAGAAGGATAGTCAGCAACGCACACCGTTGTTCGGTGTGCGAGCCCAGTCACGGCCAGCTGCGCACGCAGCATCAAAGCACACAGCGGATCGAGCTCAACCGCTACCAAGTGTGGCTTGGACATAACTCGACCCGCTGCAACGATGAACCGGCCTGAACCAGAGCCCGGGTCCACGATTCGTTCTGGTTCCCACGGTTTTACCCAATTCACCATGGCGGTAACGAGCGCGTTGGGAGTGAATGTCGCACCAGTGCTGCGACGTTCAGATGCGGCCCTTAGCGCGCCGAACGCTTCTCCCAGAGGGTCATCCCCGCGCAGAATGTGCTCTCGGGCACGCTTCACCAAGTCTCGGTCGACTTGCTCGGCCTGCCTCAAGACTGCCCGTTCACCGGCGGTGACTCGAGCATACTCGAGTGCGCCCAACTCCAAAGCCACACCAACGAGTTGACCAATGGTATTTACAACGGGACCAGACATAGGTTCGCCCCGAGCGCTGCCGCCCATAGCAGGCCGACCGAGCGTGGCACGACGCATTGCCTCCGGCAACTCGCGATGTCCATCGGCTAGTCGCCCCGACTGAAGAGTGTTCAGCTCGCAATTTTGGTGGCGAGCGCTTGGCACGACCAGTGCTAGGTTGACGCGGCTGTGCGCCCCCCGCGGCCGCGGCAAAGAGGCTATTTCCATGTATCGTCGAAATACTGAGGCTGCAGATCGAATGCGCGAGCGAAGGCGCCTTGAGGATGCAGCGCCTCGCCTAGCCCGCGAGGTTCCGTCGCTGAAGACTTTGCGACTGGCGCTCTCTTTCAGGCGCGGTGAGCTCAAACTACTCGACGCGTCCTACGTTCGCGTAGTGGTGGTATCAACCGCCCCCGCGCTTTTCGACATTGCCTGCGCAGATTCAACGTGCCGCGATGGGGGCCATCCCCTGACGGAACCCATGCTCAAAGCGCTACGTGCCGGATTGACGCATTTCTCTGGCGAAGTGCCGTGCCGCGGAGCCGCGGGAACTTCTGGTACTAACTGCAACAGCGTGTTGATCTACGAAGCGGACGCCACGTACGAATAGCGGACTCAGCCGATCCCGAAAAACCTTCGATACGCCTGAGCGGTAGCCAATGCTTGCGCTTGGCGCGTAAACCGGGCAGCTCGCGACTTGCCTCGTGCAATCAATTCCGTCCTGAGCTCTGGCTCGAACATGAGGCGACGTATCGCGGCTGCTATTGCGGGCGGGTCCTCGGGGTCCACCGTTAGTGCCGCGTCACGCGCAACCTCCGCAAGGGACCCGGCGTCGGTGGTGATGACTGGGCAGCCGCTAGCCATGGCCTCCACCACCGTTAGACCAAACCCTTCGAGACGAGAGACGAACAGGTGCGCAACCGAAGCCCGATACAGAACGGCCAGTTCGTCGTCCGTCACGTGACCCAGGTAGCGAACGGCGTCAGCCACGCAGGCTTGGCTTGCCGCATTCTCCACGCGCTCACGATGGGATGCATCCAGGTGGCCCGCCCAAGCAAGTACGAGATTCGAGCCTGATTGCCTGACGTGCGCCAGTGCACCCATCATTCCTTCGATGTTCTTGCGCCAGTCTGCTCCTCCAACGTAGAGCAAGTAGTCACTAGCCTGCAGCTCAAACTTCTTTAGCACGGTCGCAGCTGCTAGCTGCGGCTCCGCAGACCATTGGTCGACATTCACGCCGTTGTAGACTCGAACGACACGCTCCTGCGGCACATTCATTAGACTACAGATGTCGTGCTTGGTAGCATCGCTGACGGCAATCACTAGATCGGCGCTTCGATAGCGTTGCCCCTCGATCCAACGACCAACGCTCGCGCCACCATCACGCCACCCCATGTAGTGCTCGGGAAATCGCGACGGCACAATGTCGTGGCACGTCACTATTTTTTTCGCGCCGGCAAGACCCAAAAAGCGCGGTGTGGCGTGCGGGTCACACAGATGAATCGCATCAGCGCGCAGTTGCTTTGCTGCACGCCAGAGCACTAAGCGCTGGCGATAGGCCCAACTGTAGTAGTCACGTTCTTCGAGCAGCTGCGTGCCTGATTGGTCCAAATACCCCGCAATATCCGTGGTGGCGGAATACTTGCCGCTCCAGTCAACCGAGAGCAGGCCGATCAGCTCGATGCCCTCGAGCTCATGGGCGGGCAACTCGCAGAGACCTCGCGCCAGCTCGCGGGCGTAGCGGCCAATCCCACGCGCGCCGCCGGGCGTGCCAAGTAAAGTAAGGTCGAGCAGTAGCCGCTTGGGAACAGAGGGCATCGAGTTTACACCTGCAAGAAGTCGCGAAACACGCGAGCCATTTCACGCGCCTGCACTTGGAGCGAGAATCGCGGCGCCCGCGCCTTGCCACGCTGCGACAGATCCGCACGCAATGCAGGGTCAGTCGCGAGACGAACCAACCCAGCGCCCACTGCAGCGTGGTCTTCGGGCTCGACGGTAATCGCTGCGTCACCGGCGATTTCGCCCAGTGATCCCGCCCGGGTGGTCATGACCGGACAACCGCTTGCCATTGCTTCTATAATGGTCAAACCAAAACCTTCGAAGCGGGACAGCAACACGTGGGCTACGGCACTGCGGTAGAGGACCGCTACCTGCTCATCCGAAACATAGCCAATCAGTCGAAGCGCATCGGAAGCTCCAGCCTGCGCCGCCACGGCTTTGATGTGTTGCGTTTGGCCATCGGAGAGTGCTCCGGCCCACACCAAAGTGAGATCAGTTCCGCGCTGGCGCGCGAGAGCAATACCCGCCATCATGCCCTCGACGTTCTTATGCCAGTGATAGCCACCCACAAACAACACAAACGCCTGGTTCCCTAAGCCGAATTCTCGCAGTGTCTCGTCCGCGTCGAGCTCGGGCGCGCGCGACCAACGTTCGACATCGACACCGTTGTATACGCGCACCACACGTTCGGGCGGCACGCGGTGAATCGTGAGAACGTCGTTGAGTGTTGCATCGCTTATGGCCACGACAAGATCCGCCGTACGATAGCGTCGGCGCTCAATGGCAGCACCGAGCAACGGTCCCCCGTCACGCCACCCCATGTAGCGCCGCGGAAAATGCATGGGGATGGCATCATGACACGTCACGATGCGACGACAGTGCGCGAGGCCCATGAGCAGCGGGGTCGCGTGCGCGTCGCCCAAGTGAACGGCGTCCGCGCCAATGTTCTTCGCCGCCCGAAATAATCCCAGCCGGCGCCTGTAGGCCCAACGATAGTGATCACGTGCGGTTGGAACAGGGATCTCGGGGCTTCCATTGAACGAGTCCAGCTGCTCGGTGACGCGATATTCGCCGGTAAGCCCGAGGTGCGTGAGGCCGAGCAAACGCAGTTCACCGAGCTCAGCCGGCGCAAGCCTCGACAACCCCACTGCGAGATCGCGTACGTACCGGCCAAAACCGCGCCGCCTCGAGGGCGTGTCCAGTGAAGTAAGATCGATGAGTAATGTCTTCATGGAACTGGCCGCATGGAACGATGAACTACGTCAGTGACTAACTCCCCAGCACCACGAATCATTCGAGAAACATAGTTTTCGGCCCGCTCGAAGGTCGGCCCAATATCGAGTGCGCCGTTGCAGCCTTCTTGCGCCTGTTGCTCGGCAATCACAGAAATCTGGAGCTGGTCGATTAGGCTCCACCCAATTAAGAACGCCGCGGCATTGGTTGCGATACGACACTGTTGTAGAAGATAGGTCGTCGGGAACAAGACTCGCATTGAACGGTTCGGATGCTAGTGGTGTGAGACGTTGGCGCCACGCCTTTTTCCGCCCGACCAGTGTGCCAAGACGAACTAACGCAAAAGCAGCGGCTATTTCGTGGAGGTTTTCCGATATCACGATCGGGTCAGAGACCCGAAAGTGATCGTTCTCGGGGTCAACGCCCCCGCCCGTGGAACGCCGTACCAACGTCTCAATGGGGTGACCGATCGATTCGACACTAAAGTCGACGGCTCAGTGAGCCGATTGAGAGTGTTAGACGGCTCGCGCCCCTGAACGCGAGAACGCGCAAGAATGGCGCGCCTAAATCACGCAGGATTGGCGCGCTAGAATCACGCGTTGACAACCAGAATTTCTCTGAGATATTGCACCCATGCCGCGAAAGATCGAGATCACCGAACTCATACTACGCGATGCTCACCAGAGCCTAATGGCCACTCGAATGGCACTCGAGGACATGGTTCCAGCTTGTGAAGACATTGACAATGCTGGCTACTGGTCAGTGGAGTGTTGGGGAGGAGCAACGTTTGACGCGTGTATTCGCTTTTTGAACGAAGACCCCTGGGAACGGCTGCGTACCTTCAGAAAGCTCTTGCCTAAATCGCGACTTCAGATGCTGCTTCGCGGACAGAATCTGCTGGGCTATCGGCACTACGAAGACAGCGTAGTCGAGCGCTTCGTACACAAAGCAGCTGAAAACGGCATGGATGTGTTCCGCGTCTTCGACGCACTCAATGACCCGCGCAATCTCAAAGTGCCCATGCAGGCGGTCAAAAGCGCCGGCAAACATGCCCAGGGCACAATCTGTTACACCGTAAGCCCTGTGCACACAACGCAAGGGTTCGTGGATCTGGCCAAGCGCTTGCTCGAAATGGGCGCTGACTCGATCTGTCTCAAGGACATGGCAGCACTTCTGAAACCAAAGCCTGCGTACGATATCGTCAAGGCGATCAAGGACCAGTGCGGCAAGGACGTGCTCATTCACATCCACGCTCACTCCACCACGGGCGTCACCTTGGTGAGCTTGATGAAGGCCATTGAGGCTGGGGCTGACATGGTTGACAGTGCCATCAGTTCGCTTTCCCTCGGGCCTGGACATAATCCCACGGAAAGCGTGGTGGAAATGCTTGAAGGGCTCGGATACACGACGGACCTCGATTCAAGCCGTCTGTTGAAGATCAAGGACCACTTCGCCAAGATACGACCTCGCTACAAGGAATTCCTCTCCAACATCACCGGAGTCGAAACCAATATCTTCAAGAGCCAGATACCGGGCGGAATGATCTCCAACATGGAAAGTCAGTTGAAGCAGCAGGACGCTGGGGATCGCTTGGAGGAAGTGCTCTTGGAAGTACCCCGGGTGCGCAAGGCTAGCGGCTATCCTCCATTGGTGACTCCGACCAGCCAAATCGTCGGCACACAAGCGGTCTTCAATGTGTTGATGGGGCCCTATACCTCGCTAACAGGTGAATTCGCAGATTTGGTACTTGGATATTACGGGCAAACGGCAGCGGCCAAGGATCCCGATCTGTTGAAAAAAGCCGAAGCCTACGCCAAAAAGCCCGCTATCGTGGTTCGCCCGGCGGATCTGCTCAAGCCTGAATGGGAGACGCTTCGCGCGACTGCAACCGCAATTGAAGGCTTCAACGGTAGCGACGAAGACGTGTTGACCGCAGCCATGTTTCCTCAGGTCGCACAGAAATTTTTCCCCGCCCGCCACGAAGGACCGAAGAACTTGAGTAAAGACCCAGCGAAAGTCCAGGCGGGCACGAAAGCAGCAGAGAGTCCTGCTGCAGGTCACGAGACTCCGCTGCTCCGCGGTCCTGTAACTTATTCAGTCAGCGTTGACGGACACCAACATAAGGTCACGGTATCCCCGAGCTAGACTCGAAGCGCGAATCCGATTCAGCATGCTGCCAACACCAAGTTCGGCAATTCAGGTAAATTATGACCAGCAAGACGAAGATCAACCAGCTACGAGAAGAGCGTGCAAGGGTTCAGCTCGGGGGCGGCCCTGAACGAATCAAGAAGCAACACGACGCCGGCAAACTCACGGCACGCGAACGCGTCGAACGTTTGGTGGACCTCGATTCCCTACAGGAGACGGGCCTGTTCGCACAGCACCGAGCAACGCTATTCGGAATGGCGGGCAAAGAATTCCCTGCTGACGGCGTGGTCACCGGAGCTGCATATATTGACGGGCGCCTGGTGCACATGGCCAGTCAGGACTTCACCGTGGGTGGTGGGTCGGCTGGAGAAGTGCATAGCGACAAGATCGCCGAGGTGATGAAGCAATCGCTGAAGATGGGTACGCCTTTCATCTTCATCAATGACTCCGGCGGCGCACGAGTACAGGAGGGCATAGACAGCCTTTCCGGGTACGGTCGGGTCTTTCATCAGAACGTGATGCTCTCCGGGCTGGTGCCCCAGATCTCCCTCATCTGCGGCCCATGCGCAGGCGGAGCAGCCTACAGCCCCGCGCTCACGGACTTCATCATCCAAACCAAGCGCGCGCAGATGTTCATCACCGGGCCCTCCGTGATCAAACAAGTGACCGGCGAGATAGTCACTATGGATCAACTGGGTGGGCCCCACGCGCAGATGAGCTACTCGGGTGTCGTTCACCTAGTGGCCGAAGACGACGATGATGCCATTGCTATCTGTCGCAAGCTATTGAGCTTTCTGCCGTCAAACAACCTCGATGATCCACCGCGGGTATCGGGTGATTTCGACCTCCGCGATGTGCCTGAATTTGAAACCATCATCCCTGAAGATCCAAAGAAGCCTTACGACGTACGCGACGTCATCCGTCTAGCGCTCGACTCGCGAGACTTCCTCGAAATCCAGGACAGTTTTGCAGAAAACATCGTGATTGGCTTCGGTCGAATTGGTGGCTTCTCGGTGGGCATAATTGCCAACCAGCCCATGGTGCTGGGCGGAGCACTCGACATCAATGCGTCGGACAAGTCATCACGGTTCATCAGGTTCTGCAACGCATTCAACATCCCGCTGGTAACGTTCGTGGATGTGCCGGGATTCATGCCGGGTCTACAGCAGGAATACGGCGGCATCATCCGGCACGGAGCGAAGATGCTCTTCTCGTACTCAGCAGCGACCGTGCCAAAGCTGACGGTGATCTTACGCAAGGCCTACGGCGGTGCCTATTTGGCCATGTGTGGCAAAGATCTGGGCGCAGACCGCGCCGTGGCTTGGCCGACCGCCGAGATCGCCGTCATGGGCGCTGAAGGCGCGGTCGAAGTCGTATTCCGCAAAGAGATCGGTGACGCTGCCGACCCTGCAGCGCGCCGAAAGGAACTCATCGAGGACTACCGCAATACTTTTGCGTCACCCTTCGTTGCTGCTTCGCGACGTTTGATAGATGACATAATCGAGCCGGCGGCCACTCGTCGCTATCTAGCGGCTGCGCTGGCCACATTGCAAACGAAGCGTGAACTACGGCCCGGAAAGAAGCATGGGTTGATACCGCTATGAGCTCCC
>CAZCNI010000056.1:0-8409 GCA_964499765.1 uncultured Polyangiaceae bacterium | reverse complement strand
GTCGACTGGGCGGCAACTTCCGAATTGATGCTTTGCACGCCGCATTATTGAAAGTGTTAATGCACAGAGTCGACGGCTGGATATCAACTCGCAGTACAATCGCCAAGGAATACACGAAGGCGCTGTCGGCCACGCCCGGCATTACCACGCCATCCACTTGCACAAATGGTAATCGCGCGTGGAGCGTATACACAATTCGTGTCCATCAACACCGCGATAAACTTGCGCGCTACTTGAGAGCCGCCGGGATTGAAACTGGCATCTATTATCCAACAACTCTTGCCGATCAGCCGCTCTTCAAGGGTGTGGTACCCGCATCGGTCAGCCTCGAGCAAGCCCGCCTGGCGGCACGACAAGTCCTTAGCCTCCCCATTCACCCAGGTATGACTTGCACTAGTCAGACACTCGTCGTGCAGCGCATCCGCGACTACCTTGATGCCGAGAAGAGTATTCACGCCCATGACCAGCACATCATTTGACGCAAGCGTCAAAATACACCCGAGCGCATTGATTGAGCTGCCGGTGACCATCGGAGAAGGCACCAAAATCTGGCACTTCTGTCACATAATGTCGGGTGCCTACATTGGTGCCCGTTGCGTCCTCGGGCAGAACTGTTTTGTTGCTGGTACTGTTAGTATTGGCGATGATTGCCACATTCAGAACAACGTCAGTCTTTACGATGGAGTCCTCTTGCAGGATGAGGTCTTCGTAGGTCCAAGCTGCGTTTTTACTAATATCCGCCGCCCGCGCGCGGCCGTCAGTCGCCAGGGGCATTTTCAGCAGACACGCGTGCAACGCGGCGCCACTCTGGGTGCAAACTCCACAATCGTGGCAGGGGTGACTGTTGGTCGCTGGGCGTTTGTTGGCGCAGGGTGCGTGGTACTCAAGGATTTGCCTGACTACGCTCTGGTCGTTGGCAATCCAGCCCGACCTGTCGGTTGGGTGAGCCGCGCTGGAGAACCCCTCGTGTTCAAAAATGGCGTGGCACTCTGCCCAATGACCAATGACCGCTACGTTCTCGACGCAAACGGTATAGTCGCGCTAGATAAATAGAGAAAAGGCCAATGCTCATGAAGTAATCTCAAGCATCGGCCTCAATTTCCCTTACTTCTCAACCTTGGCTCATCTTCATGACTTCGGTTGCGAAGTCATCACCCTTCTTCTTCTCGATCCCCTCACCCAGTTGATAGCGGATGAAACTATCGACCACGACGGTACAGCCGAGCGTTTTGGCGAGTTCACCGCGAATCTGGTCAATTGACTTCTCGACTTCAAGAACGCTCATCTGCTCGAGAAGACAGATTTCCTTGGCCCATTTGTTTAGTTTGCCTTCGATGATCTTGGGGCGAGTGGCTTCAGGCTTACCCTCTTCAGCCAGTTGCGCCGCGAAGATTTCGGACTGCTTCGTACGATCATCCTGCGCGATGTCGCTCACCGCCAAGTACAGCGGTGACATGGCCGCGATCTGCATCGCGGTGTCATCAGCAAATTTCGCAAGTGCGGCATTGGCTGCCTTGCTGATGTCGCCAACGCGCACTGCCAAAAGCACGCCAATCTTCCCACCCATGTGCACGTAAGAATGTACGAGGCCCGAATCAGCCGTGAGTTTGGCCCAACGACGAAGTGTTATGTTTTCGCCAAGTTTGCCGACCAAGGCCTGTCGAACCTCTTCGACGCTGCCCCCGCCGGCAGGATAGGCACACTGCGACAAATCCGTGCCCGCAGGGGACTTCAGGGCCAGTGCCACAACATTGGTGACGAACTGCTTGAAGTCCTGATTGCGCGCAGCAAAATCCGTCTGGATATTTACTTCGACGAGGATGCCACTCTTTTGATCGGCCGCAATCGCAGCCGCGACTTCGCCTTCAGCCGCAACCGCACCCGCACGCTTCACGCTTTTTGCGAGGCCCTTCTTCAGAATGTTGTCAACGGCCTTGTCCATGTCGCCGTCTGCTTCGATGAGCGCACTTCGACAGTCGTTTAGCCCCGCCTGCGTCCTGTCGCGAAGCTCCTTAACTTGCTGCATATTAATCTGGGTCATACGTTCTTCCCAAATGTCATGTTGTTTTCAGTTGCCCGCATCAATGGGCGAACGACCTCGATAAAAGATTTGTGCATCAGGCGCCGCCTTCTCCGCGGAGGAGCTTTGCCCATCGCCTCTGTCACGGCCTTCTTCGAAATCGCGGCGCCGAGCCATCCCATAGATACACGCATCGCTGATGGCTGCCGTGATCAGACGAATGCTGCGAATTGCGTCGTCATTGCCGGGAATGACGTAGTTGATCGGATCAGGATCACAGTTCGTGTCCGTGATTGCAATGATAGGGAGTGACAAGCGAGCAGCTTCCTTGACGGCAATCGCCTCTTGCATTGGATCGATAACGAACATCGCGGCGGGCACAGCATTCATGCCTTTCATGCCGCCGATGTACTTCTCCAAGCGTGCACGCTCTTTCTCGAGACGAATCGTTTCTTTCTTTGGCAGCTGCTCATACGTTCCATCTTCGCGCATTCGTTCGATGGTTCGCAGCCGTTCGAGCCCACCCTTCATCGTGCGAAAGTTCGTCAGGGTGCCACCGAGCCATCGATTGGTAACGTGAAACTGCCCGGCGCGGGCAGCTTCTTCTTTCACGATTTCAGCTGCCTGACGCTTGGTCCCGACATAAAGCAGGTGACCGCCGCGAGCCACCATGTCGACTACGAAATCATAGGCTTTCTTGAATAGTTGGGCCGTCTGATCCAAGTCAACGATGTGAATCCCACTCCGTGAACCGTAGATGTAGGTTTGCATCTTTGGGTTCCAGCGCTTTGTCTGGTGCCCGAAATGCACACCCGCCTCAAACAAATCGCGTACCGTCAAAGGTTGCGCGGGATCACGGGACAAGTTCTGGATGCTCTCAGAACCGAGTTCGTTGGCTGCTTCAGTCATCGTTTGGTTTCCTTTCGGTTGTTTCCTCCGCCTCGAACCGGTCTAACTTCACTATTCGAAGCACCGAAGACGCGGTTCTTTTCTCGAGACGTGTGTCGCCCGGTGACCGAAATCACAAGGCGGCGCATTTTACGCCCTAAATTCGATGGCGTAAAGGCGGCCCGATGAACAATTTAGAGGAGTGCTCCTGGCATCCAGCTGTAATTGAACCGGGCGAGTCGCTCTATCCCTGATCGAAGCGACCATTCGACCAGACGTTCGCCCAGAACACTGCCGCAAAAACGTACCTCCCCCCAAAAATCAGGCCGGTACCCCAAGCCATTGGAGAGTTCGACTCATTTGCACACCGCTATTCCTCTTCGTCGTCGATGAAGCCTGCGTCCGCCTCGTCGTCCTCTTCGTCAGGTTCGTCGGCTATGTCGTCGTCTTCCTCTTCATCCTCTTCTTCGTCAGTGGACTTGGTATCCACTTTGAGATCGACGCCGACTTCTCCAAGTTGCGTTTCGAGCAGCTCGAACAACTCATCCACATCGTCACCGCTCCATTCATCCAGGATGTCGGTGAGGAACTCGAACAGATCGCCGCTGTCTAGACGTCGTTCTACCTCTTCCACTTGCTCTTCGTTGAACGCGTCAAGGATATCCTCCCTCAACGCTTCCACATCCCCTTCCTCGATTGCCTCCTGTGCGGAAAGGCGTATCTGTCGAACGGCTCGCTTATCCAGGTAAATGTCCATCGAAGAGTCTGCTCGTTGTGGTCAGCACCGCCTTTAGACGATGCATGAAGGGGACGTCAAGGCGACTTTTGTGGTTGCCGTCTAGAGCACCCGATTACGTGCCAAGTCCGAACCAAGTTTGGCCCGCAGCTATCCTCTCGGGCACTCTGGTTTTCGTCAAGTGTAGACCCCTAGCGGGAAAAGTCGCCATTCGGGCCTACCGGTCGTTTCAGGTCAACAGTTGCATCCCGAATCGCCTTTGGCTTACGTGTCATTGGAGTCAGCATGTGGACGGTCAAATCACGGCTTCGAAATCTGCCAGCCGCCTGTTTCTGCACTCTAATGTTCGCATCACCCTGGTGCCGCGCCCAAACTGGGCAGGAAAAACCGCAACGTTATGTGAGTAACTCCCATTTCCTACAATATGGAGTCTCCTTCGTCTCAGAAAACGTGGTGTCTGCCGGCGATATCTGTCCGTCCAATGCCCGGGTCCCATGCGTATTTGGATCAGGTTTTGGCGCCACGATTCGAGTTGGCTATCGCGCTCGGGGTCCTTGGTATTTCGGAGGTGCCTACGAATTCTCGCGTCACGACTCCTCGAACTTGTTGCGCCTAGCAATCCTTCAACAGGCTAGAGGTGAAGCCAGATATTATCTGGACCAAGGCACACGCCTGACCCCGTATCTAGGGGCCGGCGCCGGAGCAGTAATATACGGAAATGAGTGGGGTCTCGAGAGTGGCGGCCCCCTCGTGAGTCTTGGTGCGGGACTCGAATACGAGGCGGGTGAATCAACTGTCTTCGGACTGGGGCTTGCTTGGCGAGGCCTAGTGTTTCGAAAATGGACTGACTCCGCTGGGCAGCCGCGGGCTGACCACTACTTGGGGTTTGGTTTGGGGCAGCTGGTCGCACTTGAATTCATCTTGGAAGTGCGTGACCCGCTTCCTCGCTGGTAGGACGCTCGGGACGCAAATTACGCTGGCTTTTGCAGCAACCCCTTGACGCCGCTCGCCAATACGGGTTCCCTTGAAAACGTGCAGTGCTCCGTGTGCGGAAAAACGAACCCGATTGAGCTTCGATACTGCCAAGACTGTGGCACGCGAATCGAGTCAGAGAGTGTCTCTCGCTCGGCGGCGTCCATGGGGTCCACTGTCCCAGTGTCGGCAGCACAATCCAATGTTCTAGAGAGTGGCCACGATCAGTCCGCAACCTACCCAACAGGGACGGCACATTCCATTCGGTTGCGACCAGAGGTGCCAAACTTCGACTTTGCTGCCCGTCAAACGAGCGACGCAATTCGATGCGCTCGTTGTGCCTCGCTTGTTGGCGCAAACAACTCCTTTTGCCCGCAGTGTGGCGCCACACTGGTAGCGCCGAACAGTCCTCTCGCCGATGCCGCTCATTATTCGATGCCCCCTCGGAGTCCAAGCACCAGTAGTACCTTGCCACCGCTCGAAGCGACCAGCTCCACCGAGAAGGGCCCAACCGGAAGTCGCGGCCCAACGTGTCCAACCTGCGCCGCGACCGTCAGCAGTGATGCGCGTGTCTGCCCGTTCTGCGGTGTCCCCATCACCAAACTCCCAGCGAACCTCCACTTGAGCCGAGAACCCGCCGATGGCAGCCAGCGGGCCAGAATTCCTAATACAATGAGGCCCCCTGGGACGACCAGCGGGCCTCCTCTTCAAAGAGCCTCGGTTGACAATTGGCGCGATACCGGACAGCGCCCATGCTTGGTTATGCTAGCTCCTGACGGCTCCGTATCTCGGATGCTGTTTCTGGAGTCAGAGCGAGTCGACCTCGGCCGCTCAGACGGAGAGATTGTACTACCCAATGATTGCTACCTAAGTGGTCGTCATGCGAGGTTCAGCTTCGAGGCGGAGGGTGTCAGCGTTCGTGATCTCGATTCCTTGAACGGAATTTACCTTAGGCTTCGGAACCGTACTGAATTGCGGGACGGTGATTGGTTTTTAGTGGGTTTGCAGCTGATTAAGTTCGAACAAACGGCGCCTGACTCTCGCGCCGGGAAGCCAATTCGGGTTTCCAACTGCAGTTTGTTCGGCTCTGCTTGCAGTCCGAGGTACGCTCGCCTGAGCGAAATGACGAACGACGGGCTGCCGAGAAACGTCTTCTTCATCGGTTGTGATGAAACGATCCTAGGACGCGAAGTAGGTGATATTGTGTTCACCGGGGATCCGTTCATGAGTCGCCGACATGCAGTACTGAACCGCAACCCGGTGACGGGAAGTTTCGCGCTCTCAGATTTGGGTTCATCTAATGGCACTTTTCTTCGCGTCCATGGCAAAGTCGAGCTAAAGGCAGGGGATCATTTGCGCATCGGCCAACAACTCTTTCGTTTCGACATGGTCAATCCGTAGGCAGAACCGAGATGAATGACGCTGAAGCCCCCGCACCTATCTCGGGACGCGCCGGAATCATCGGTCTGAACGTCTTCGGTCGAACCGACGTCGGTCAAATTCGCGAGCACAATGAGGATAACTTTCTCATCGCTGATCTGACCAAGCAGACTCGAACTCTGACGGAAGAAGAACGACATCCAGTTGTGGGACCCCGTGGCATCGTGCTCGGTGTTTGCGACGGGATGGGAGGCGCGGCCGCAGGTGAAATTGCCAGCCAGATGGCAGTCGACACCCTGTATGAAAGTTTTATTGACTCCCCTCCTCCGGCGGACCACGACGTATTGGCAAGACGTTTGGTGCGTGCGGTCGAAGCTGCAGGACAACGTATTTTCAACGAGGCGCGAGTGGACCGCACTCGTCGGGGAATGGGCACGACCGCCACAATCGCCGCCCTCGTTGACAGCCGAATGTTCATCGCCCAAGTGGGAGACAGTCGTGCCTACGTGTTGCGCAATAATCAGTTGATACAAGTGACGCGTGACCAGTCCCTCGTGACGCAGCTAATTGAAGCTGGGCAGTTGACCGAAGAAGAAGCCGAGACGTTCGAGCACAACAACATCATCTTGCAAGCGCTCGGCACGGCTGACACGGTCCAGGTCGATTTGACCTACGTCGACTTAAGACAAGGCGACCGACTCCTGATGTGTTCAGACGGCCTCACCGGCATGATCCGAGCCGAGGAAATCCGTCAGGTTCTTGTGAACCAGTCGGACCCGCTGATTGCGTGCAAGGAACTGACCGACCGCGCCAATGCTGCCGGAGGACACGATAACATCACGGTGATCGTCGCAGACTTCAACGGGGACCTCCTGCGTGAGCTGGGCGTGAGTGATGACACGCTCTGTTATCGTAAGTACGCGCTGGGCGAAGAGGCGACGGCCGCCAACGTGTTGTGGCAGAAGCCAGTCGGCTCGAATCCACCAAAAGCCAAGCTCGCTGGCGACGATACCGCCCACGATGATCGTTCATTGCGGGTTGGACACACCATGGTGGGCCTTGATCGGCAACCCTCGGAGCCTGAGGTTGCCACGTTACCCCCAGGTGGAGAAACTGAAGCCCGCTCTCTACCCGCCTACGATCCCGGACAGGAACCCATTTCCCTGCCGATATCGGGATGGCCACCGGCAGCAGTCGGTGCGCTAGTCATTGGCGTCATGGCAGCCGCAGCGGTGGTTGGCTATTTCGTTTTCCACTGATCTTCACCGGTCAGAGCTCACGATTGACAATCGGGGCTGCACCCAAGAGCCGCTCGCGCTAAGCAATTTCCATTATGGCAATGCAAGAGGTTTCAGAGCGGGATTTCGTCAATGAGGTGATGCGAAGCAAGCTACCCGTGCTCGTCGAGTTCGGGGCTGAGTGGTGCGGCCCCTGCAAAGTCGTCGCGCCTGAACTCAGAGCGCTTGCTATGGAACTTGAGGGCAAGGCGAAGGTCGTCACCGTAGATATCGACCGCTCCCCTGTTCTGGCAAAGGAGCTGGGGGTGCAGGCCGTCCCCACATTTGTCGTATTCGACAAGGGGCGGCCGGTTGGTGCCCAGTCAGGCGCACTGAAGAAGGCGCAGTTGCTTGCTATCATTGAGCCTTTCCTTCCGCGTCCTGCGGGCGCTCTCAAACCCCAAGAAGTGGCACCTCTGGTAGCAAGAAAGCAAGTGGTTTTGGTCGATACACGTGACCAGGCTGTCTTTAACCGCGTGCATCTACCAGGGGCGGTGCATATGCCGATCGAGGAGATCGAGAGTCGACTCGCCGAATTGCAAATGCTGCAGGCAGCGCCCGTCTTGTACTGTCGCTCCGGTGAGCAAACCAAAGACCTCGCGGCGAAACTTGCGGCTGACGGAATGCCTATAAGTTACTTGGACGGGGGTGTCCTTTCATGGGAAGCTGCCGGGCTACCCGTGGAACGGCCATGACCGGAACGAACGACGCTTCACTGCAATGCGCTCATGCTCGCTCTCGCCGAGGACAACCCTAAACCAGCAGCTCTTGCCTTGCCCTCGCGAGCGCCTCGGCAATCACTTCTCGCACAGGTACCCTGTGCTCTTCGGCAAGCCGGACACAGTCATCAAATTCAGGCTTGAGCTGCGCGGGACCATACGGGCCTTGACCAACCTTGACTGGTACCAATCCGTAGCGTGTTTCAACTTGAATGACATGTCGCGGCCGTTCCGATCGCGCGGTTTCTGTGCGACGCACGCCCAGCGTAGTGGTTTCGCGCAAGATCAGTTCACTCAACCTGATACCGTCCTCTGGGGCCACGATCGCCGACAGAACCACGCCAGGACGACCTTTTTTCATCGTGACCGGGACAGCCCAGGCATCCAGGGCTCCGGATTGCATGAGGAGCGACAGCA
>CAZCNI010000055.1:0-8461 GCA_964499765.1 uncultured Polyangiaceae bacterium | reverse complement strand
CGCGAAGGTGGCAAGACCGTCGGCGCTGGTGTTGTCACTAAGATTCTGGAGTAACGGGTTGGACAATGGGCCGTAAACCTGCGGCCGTGCGCCGAATCCAAATTGTGCTGGCTTGTACAGTGTGCAAATCGCGAAATTACAAAACCACTCGTTCTCGCCAACCGAACGCAAAGGCGGTCTCCCTAAAGAAATTCTGCGCTACTTGTGGAGCGCATACGTTGCATCTCGAAACTCAATGAACTGGTACCGTCGGGCACAGGTCCGACGGTCTTGCCAGCCTAGGGGTGTAGCTCAGTTGGTAGAGCAGTGGATTCCAAATCCACCGGTCGGGAGTTCGAGTCTCTCCGCCCCTGCAGAAAATTAGCGAATCGCGACGGTTCATCAATCCCATGTCGGACAATCCCAAAGAGTTAGACAATCCAGCGACGGACACCCCCGAAGGGGATGCGCCAGTGCTCGCACCGGACATTCTCGAGCGGCCGTCCACGGCAATCCTCACGCTATCGGACGGATCGGCGGACGAGCAAGCGGAAGTCGATGTTGGCACGCAACCAGCTCAACTGGGGTCTGCTCGTTACGTTCATGCGGCTTTCTTTGCGGCAGCTGCCCTTACGGGGTTTCTTGCTGCGCGTCTGTTTACTAGCGTCTGGAACTGGCTCGTTGAGTGGCCGTTTGCTGTGCAACACGTGCCACAGCTGCTGCGGCTTTCAGAAGAGCAACGAGGTGGCGTCGGCTCGATAGTCGGCGTAGTGGGCGGATTTTTGCTGCTCTTTTATATATACAAGAAGCCCCTAATCCGCACCTGGGCTGAGGGGGTTGCCGGTGAACTGACAAAAGTGAGTTGGCCGGATCGTGATGCGGTGACCAAAGGGACGGTCATTGTCATCGTTGCAAGTTTAGTCGCCACGGTATACGTCACCATACTCGACAGACTATGGGGCTTTGCCACCCGACTGATTTATGGCTCATGAGCGGTGAGTGAGGACGGAGATGCCCGAAAAGAAATGGTTCGTCGTCACGACCTACTCAGGGTTCGAGCAGAAGGTGAAAGCCTCTCTGCGCGAA
This sequence comes from uncultured Polyangiaceae bacterium, assembly GCA_964499765.1. GTDB lineage: Bacteria > Myxococcota_A > Polyangia > Polyangiales > Polyangiaceae > FEN-1139. The sequence goes on along the minus strand of CAZCNI010000055.1, from coordinate 7,396 downwards.
CGGATTCGCCAATTCAAGATGGAAGACGCGTTTGGCGAAATTCTGATCCCTTCTGAGACGGTCACCGAGCACGGCAAAGAAGGTAAGCCACGTGTCAAAACCAAGACTAGCTTCCCTGGTTATCTCTTCATCGAGATGGAAATGGGCGAGCATGCTTGGCACGTGGTCAAGGACACACCAAAGGTGACTGGGTTCATCGGAAACCAGCACCCGCAAGAAGTAAAGCCTACGCAGATCGATGACCTACGCAGGGGCATTGTAGAGGGTGCCGTTAAGCCTAAGCCAAGGCAGCAATTCCAAGAGGGAGACGAAGTTCGCGTCGTGGTGGGGGCTTTCGCGAATTTCTCCGGCACGGTTCAAGAGGTCAAGCCGGATAAGCAGAAACTCAAAGTAATGGTCAGCATCTTCGGACGGCCGACACCGGTCGAGCTTGAATTTGCCCATGTGGAGAAGCGATGAGCACCAAAAAGAAGGTAACCGGTTACATCAAACTGCAGCTCATGGCGGGCAAGGCGAACCCCTCGCCGCCGGTTGGCCCCGCGCTAGGTCAGCACGGCGTCAACATCATGCAGTTCTGCAAGGATTTCAACGCACGGAGCGCGCAGTTCGGGGACACCATCATCCCGGTTGTCATCACCGTATACGCTGACCGAACTTTCACGTTCATCATGAAGTCGCCGCCAGCGAGCATTCTGCTCAAGAAGGCGGCGGGTCTTGCTGCGACGGGCAAGCCAGGTTCGGGTTCCAAAGAACCCAACAAGATCAAGGTCGGAGCCTTGACGATGGACCAGGTGCGTGCGGTGGCGATGGAGAAAATGAAAGACATGAACACCACCAATGTCGAATCCGCGGCGCGAACCATCGCGGGCACTGCCCGAAGCATGGGCATCGACGTCAAGTGAAGCGCATTGACCGCAAATTTACTGGGGCCCTCGAGTGACCGGCCAACAGGGCCAAGTCTCACGAGTTAGCTATCCAGGAGTCGAAAGACGAAAATGGCAAGAATAACCAAGAAACAAAAGACGGCGCTCGCCCAGTTCGATAGGCAGAAGCGTCATAACTTGGACGAAGCGGTAGCGGCTGTTAAAGCTGCTGCTTACGCCAAGTTCGACGAAAGCGTGGACGTTGCCGTACGCTTGGGCGTGAACCCGAAACACGCGGACCAGATGGTTCGCGGTGCTCTGGTTCTGCCCCATGGTACCGGCAAGAAGGTCCGTGTCCTCGTTTTCGCGAAGGGTGAGAAAGAGAAGGAAGCCCTCGAGGCAGGCGCCGATGTTGCCGGCTCCGATGAATTGGTGCTGAAGGTTCAGGAAGGTATGCTCGATTTCGATCGCGTCATTGCCACGCCAGACATGATGGGCCAAGTCGGTAAACTCGGGCGAATCCTCGGTCCGCGCGGCTTGATGCCAAACCCCAAAGTCGGCACGGTCACGTTCGACGTGGGTTCAGCGGTGCGTGAGGCAAAGGCGGGCAAGGTAGAGTATCGCGTCGATAAGGCGGGTGTCGTTCACTGCCGCATCGGTCGCGTTTCTTTCACGCCTGATGCTCTCAGCCAGAACGCCACCATGCTGATTCGCGAGCTTCTTCACAAGAAGCCCTCTACAGCCAAAGGCATCTATGTTCGCAGTATCACTCTGTCGAGCACCATGGGCCCCGGCGTGCGCGTTGATACCAACGCAGTCTCGGCAACGGAGGAGGAAACCTAATGCTTCGTTCGGAGAAGACAGAATCCATCGAGTATATCCGTGGACAGTTTCAGCGGATGAGCTCGGCCGTTTTCGTTGATTACGCAGGCCTCACTGTGCAGCAGGTCAGCAAACTGCGCGACAACCTTCGCGAGAAGGGCGTTGTCTACAAGGTTCTGAAGAACAAGCTCGTCAAGCAGGCGCTCAAAGAGCAAAGCTTCGTCAGCGTGCTGGGCACATCTGCCCTTCGCGGTATGACAGCCATTGCGTTTAGCTACGATGAGCCTAGCGCGGCCGCCCGCGTTCTGAAGGAATATCGCAAGGAAAACGAAAAGCTGAAGATAAAGGCCGGACTCATGGATGGCCAGGTTCTGGATCCCAGAGCCGTTGAAGATCAGCTAGCAAGCCTACCCAGCAAAGACGAAGCGCGCTCGCACCTGTTGGCAACGATGAATGCACCCGCGCAGACACTGCTCAGGTTGCTTAACGTGCCAGCTCGCGACTTCGTTGGCGTGATGGCAGCGAAGCAGAGAAAAGACGAAAGCTAGTATCAAACCCGAATGGGCATTACCCGGTTCAAACCGGGGTGCGACATGCCCAGATTCAATTACCATTCCCCCAAAATTTAGAAATTACCCAGCTATTGCTGTTGCAGTTACAGGAGCAGGACCATGGCCGAGATTACCCGTGAGCAAGTTGTCGATTTTCTTTCTAACCTTCCCGTGATCCAGATCGCGGAGTTGGTCAAAACCCTCGAAGACAAGTGGGGCGTCAGCGCCGCACCCGTTGCAGTGGCCGCCGTCGGTGGAGCCGCACCTGCAGCCGCAGCGGTCGAGGAGAAGACCGAGTTCGACGTGATTTTGGCCGAGGCCGGTGCGAACAAGATCAACGTCATCAAGGTGGTCCGTGAAATCACCGCACTCGGTCTCAAAGAAGCCAAGGACCTCGTTGAAGGCGCACCCAAAGCTATCAAAGAGGCCGTTGGCAAAGATGAAGCCGAGGACATCAAGAAGAAGCTCGAGAGTGCCGGCGCAAAGGTCGAGGTTAAGTAATCTCGCTTGTTCGATAAACTATCTCTTTACTCGCGTTCTGGCGCAGGGCTGTTGCCCAGCGCTAGTTATAGGTCGAGCTTGATTCGTTGAGCGGCCCGCGGGGGCGGCCATTTTGGCTGTTCCCGCGTGGAGTCGTCTGGAGGAACGAAATGGCGTCTAAGGTCCAGTCCAACTTCAGGTATCGTACGAATCTCGGCCGTGTTGAGCCGATCGTCGAGATCCCGAATCTTATTGATATCCAAAAAAGCAGTTACGATAAGTTTCTCCAGTCCGATGTCGGACCACGCGAGCGAAAAGAAATCGGGCTCGAGTCGGTCTTTCGTAGCGTCTTTCCTATCAAGGATTTCGACGGCACGAGCGAGCTCGTTTACGTTTCGTACAACTTGGAAAAACCCAAGTACGACGTGGATGAGTGCCGACAACGGGGGATGACTTTCGCTGCCCCGATCAAGGTTACGACCCAGCTGATGGTGTACGAAGTCCGCGAAGGCGGCTCCGATCGCATCGTTCGCGACATCAAAGAGCAAGAAGTCTACTTTGGTGAAATTCCGCTGATGACGGACACAGGTACTTTCATCATCAACGGTACCGAACGCGTCGTGGTCTCGCAGCTACACCGCAGCCCTGGCGTGTTCTTCGACCACGACAAGGGCAAGACCCATTCGAGTGGGAAGCTCCTCTATTCGGCGCGCGTGATTCCGTACAGTGGCTCGTGGCTCGACTTCGAATTCGACCACAAGGACATCATGTACGTCCGCATCGACCGGCGTCGCAAGATGCACTCGACGGTATTGCTGCGTGCGCTGGGCTACTCGACGCAAGAACTGCTCAACTACTTCTACGATACTGAGACCATCTACTTCGAGAAGGGTGGCAAGTACTCGCGGAGCGTCAATTATGATCTGCTCGCAGGTCAGCGCGCTACGCGCGACGTTCGAGTGGGCAGTGAAATCGCGGTCAAGAAGAACACCAAGTTCACCCGCGCTGCCATCAAGAAGCTCAAGGAATCTAAGATCGATCGGTTACCCATGGAGGTAGTCGAGTTGGTCGGCAAAGTGAGCGCGGAAGACGTCGTCGATAAGGAAACCGGCGAAGTTCTGCTCGAGTGCAACGAGGAAGTGACGGAGATCACGCTCGATCGGCTGCGTGAAGCCGAGATTGCTACGGTCAAGGTCCTTTTCATTGATGGTCTCAACGTCGGTGCTTACCTGCGCGACACACTACTGGCAGACAAGGTGCGCACGACCGAAGACGCCATCATGGAGATCTACCGGCGTCTGCGTCCGGGCGATCCGCCGACCCTCGAGACAGCCAAGCAGCTGTTCCACAATCTGTTCTTCAATCCCGAACGCTACGATCTGTCAGCCGTGGGCCGACTGAAGCTCAACTACAAGTTCTACCGCGATGTGCCTGACGAGCAGAAGCCGGGACTCGAAGCAACCGTCCTGTCTTCGCAGGACATCCTCGAGACCGTCCGGCACCTGATCGAGCTGAAGAACGGCCGTGGTTCGGTCGACGACATCGACCACCTGGGCAATCGACGAGTGCGCGCCGTGGGCGAGCTGATGGAGAATCAGTATCGCATCGGCCTGGTGAGGATGGCGCGGGCCATCAAGGAACGCATGAGCGTCTCGCAAGAGATCGACACGCTGATGCCTCACGACCTCATCAATGCCAAACCAGTGGGTGCCGTTGTCAAAGAATACTTTGGCAGCTCGCAGCTCTCGCAGTTCATGGACCAGACAAACCCGCTCAGTGAGGTAACTCACAAGCGGCGCCTCAGTGCCCTCGGGCCAGGCGGTCTCACCCGTGAGCGCGCAGGGTTCGAAGTCCGTGACGTTCACGCCACGCATTACGGTCGAATCTGTCCTATCGAGACGCCTGAAGGTCCAAACATCGGGCTTATCGCGTCGTTGTCGACCTTTGCACGCGTCAATGAATACGGCTTCGTCGAGACGCCTTACAGCAACGTGCAAGAGGCGCACGTGACTTCTCAGGTCAGCTGGTACAGCGCGCTCGAAGAAGAAGGCAAGTACATCGCGCACGCCACGGCGATCGTCGATGAAAAGGGCAAGTACAAGGACATGTTGGTGGGCGCCCGTCTCAATGGCGACTTCCGCATGGCTGGCGCCGAGCAGATTGAGTTGCAAGACGTGTCACCAAACCAAATGGTAAGCGTTGCAGCGGCTTTGGTGCCCTTCCTCGAGCACGACGACGCCAACCGCGCCCTCATGGGTGCCAACATGCAGCGTCAGGCCGTGCCCTTGATCCAAACCGAAGCTCCTTTGGTGGGCACGGGCATGGAAGGTCGAGTTGCCCAAGACTCAGGGGTCTGTGTTTTGGCGCGGCGAGCCGGCACAATCGAAAGCGTTGATGCGGAGCGCGTCGTGGTCCGGCCTCTGGAGGGCAGCGACGACGAAGTACCTGACATCTACCAGCTGACCAAGTATCAGCGCTCAAATCAGAGCACCTGTTACAATCAGAAGCCCATTGTTCGTGCGGGTGAGTCGGTGAAGCGCGGCGACGTGCTCGCAGACGGCGCATCCTGCGACATGGGCGAACTGGCCCTCGGCAGAAACGTGCTCGTCGCGTTCATGCCTTGGCAAGGGTACAACTTCGAAGACTCGATCCTCCTGAGCGAGCGCATGGTGCGTGACGACGTGTTTACCTCGGTGCACATCGAAGAGTTCGAATGTGTTGCCCGCGACACCAAGCTCGGCAAAGAGGAAATCACCAAGGATATTCCCAACGTTGGCGAGGAGGCGCTCAAGGACCTCGATGAAGCCGGCGTCGTTCGGATTGGCGCTGAAGTCAAGCCGGGTGACATCCTAGTTGGCAAAATCACCCCCAAAGGTGAGAGCCAACTAAGTCCTGAAGAGAAACTCCTGCGTGCCATCTTCGGTGAAAAGGCGGGCGACGTGAGGGACACCTCATTGAAGGTGCCCCCAGGGGTCGGTGGCATCGTGATCAATGCCCGCATCTTCTCCCGCAAGGGGACTGAAAAAGATGAGCGCGCACGTGCCATCGAAGATCAGGAACGCGCCAAGCTTGAACGGACGCGTGACGAAGAAGTCAAGATTTTGCAGGACTCGTTCCATCGCAAAATTCGACGTGCATTGCTCACTAAGACGACCACCGCCAAGCTCGTGGATGACAAGGGCAAGATCCTAGTCAACAAGGGCGTGGCGCTCGACGACGCAACTCTCGACCAGATCCCACGCAAGTACCTGGGGGAAGTTGCGATCGACAGCGGGGGCGAGGAGATTGCTCAACTGCTGCACGACCTCGATACGCTGGTACACGCGCGAGAAGAGCACTTCCGCGAGAAGATCGACCGGCTGAGTCGTGGCGACGAGCTGCCGCCTGGCGTCATCAAGATGGTGAAGGTCTATGTTGCCATCAAACGCAAGATTCAGGTGGGCGACAAGATGGCGGGTCGTCACGGTAACAAGGGTGTGGTCAGCCGTATCCTACCGGAAGAAGACATACCGTACCTGGCCGATGGTACTCCAGTAGACATCGTCTTGAATCCTCTCGGCGTGCCAAGCCGTATGAACGTGGGCCAGATTCTCGAGACCCATCTCGGTTGGGGTGCCCGCGCACTTGGCCAACAATTGAACGAGATGGTCGAGCAGAAGTTCGGCGCCGAGGCCATCAGGCAGCGGCTCACCGAGACCTACAGCAACGACGAAGGCTTCAAGAAGATCATCAAGTCAATGGATGAAGACGAGCTCCGACTGGTAGCAACCAAGTTGCGCGGCGGTGCGTTTTTTGCCACGCCGGTGTTCGACGGAGCATCAGAAGCATCCATCAAAGGTGCGCTTGTCAAGGCAGGCTTGCCGAAGTCGGGCCAATGCATCCTGTTCGACGGTCGCTCGGGCGAGCCCTTCTCGCACGATGTCACTGTGGGCATCATGTACATACTTAAGCTTCATCACCTGGTTGACGATAAGATTCACGCTCGTTCAATCGGACCGTACTCACTGGTCACGCAGCAACCGCTGGGCGGCAAGGCGCAGTTCGGCGGGCAAAGGCTCGGTGAAATGGAAGTCTGGGCCATGGAAGCTTACGGCGCTGCCTACGCGCTACAAGAGTTCCTGACCGTCAAGAGCGATGACGTCCAAGGTCGGACACGCATGTATGAGTCCATCGTCAAAGGTGACTGCGTTCTGGAGGCGGGGTTGCCTGAAAGCTTCAACGTTCTCATCAAGGAACTTCAGGCTCTTTGTCTCAACATCGAGTTGGTCGAGGCGCCCGCTGCTATCGGTGCCGCGGCAGCGGAGGATTGATGTCGAGCCCTATTACCGGTCGTCCTGCCCGAGGTGCGTTCGTGGTTAATGCCCAGTTTTCGCCCAAAAACAGTTTGCTCGCTGACTCAGCGCTAGCGCATTGCAAAGGAGTTGCGAACCATGCGTGATATATTCTCCTTCTTCGAGAAGCCGAAAGATCCGCTCTCTTTTTCAGCAATCCGCATTTCACTGGCCAGTCCCGAGAAGATTCGGGAATGGTCGCACGGTGAAGTCAAGAAGCCTGAGACAATCAACTATCGTACGTTCAAACCCGAGCGCGATGGCCTCTTCTGCGCGAAGATCTTTGGCCCGGTGAAGGACTACGAGTGCATCTGCGGCAAGTACAAGCGCATGAAGCACCGCGGGATCG